>NZ_NPDG01000003.1:0-18142 GCF_002272225.1 Bacillus sp. 7894-2 | reverse complement strand
GTCAAGTGCCCTCCGCTGCAATCAACTCAGCGATCTATAATACTTTTTTAATCCAGCTTACTGTATTGAAAATCCCACTTACTTTTTCCTGTTTTTTGCATCCAGAAGCCTTTTCATGCGTTCTTCTCTTTCTTTCAGCGAGGGTTCGGCTGCAGGTTTTGGCCGGTTTGGTTTCTTCTTTTCTTTTGTTTTATCCGGTGTTTCTTTTACAGGATTTCCCCCTATAAGTTTACCAGCCTTTTGCATGGAAGGAGAATGTTTTTCCCTGGAAGCTTTAAGGTTTTGAATTTTCATAGGAGCCTCTGTCGTTTCCTTCTTATTTCTGTTTTTCTTCAAAATTCCCGCTGCAAGACCCGTTAGACCAAAGCGCCTTACTGCGATTTCTGAAAAAAAGAGCAGGAATGCAGCGAGAAGCAGCCATTCGCTGATTGGCTGTTTGGTGCTTGCCGGTTTTTTCAGCGGCCGGAATGCTTCTTCCCCGCTCGTGAGCATCTTGCCTCCAGTCATTTTTGAGAGTGACTGCAAATTCTCATTATTTGTTCCCTTTTGCAAATACTCCTCAGAATAGGGAATGGTAAAACCGGTCTGATGAACCTGAATATTCCCATTCTGATCTGTCTGTTTAATATTTAAAAAGTACATACCCGCATTTTCAGGCATCAGCGCCTCATATTTACCTGGCGCAGTAAGCCTCATATTGGCTTTTATCTGTTCACCTGTTTCAGACACGATGGATGTCTCAATAGGCAAAGAAATGCTTGCCGCAGACTCCAGGCTGAGCAATGTATTACCATCCTTGTTCTCAACATCAACCCTGTATGGTTCACTTTCATATTGCGGCAGTGTTTTAGTAACAAGCTGATTAATATAGGTCGGCCACTTTTCCCAGCTTGCCCATTCTCCCGACCACTTGCCTGAGATGTCGGATGTAAAGGCCGCTGTCCATCCCATTCCATATTGCCATTCAGCAAGTACCGGGTCTTTTTTTTCACTTAACAGCGGCACCTGTGCCCGCGGCTTAGCAGTGGAAGCTATATAAGCATTCATTTCGGGCACACCTTTTTCAAAAAGAGAGGACCAGTCAGGGTAAGGCTGGATAGTTGGGTAAAAAGGTTTGTCCTCGATATAAGTTCGCGTAGCCATTACGGTTTCACGTGATAAAATGCTTGGTATAACGGAAGAGTCTGTAACATCATAAAAACGCCCAGACCCCATTCCCGCAAGTTCTTCCAGCAGCCCTCTATCAGCATCCTGGCCAAGAGCAACAGTTGAGAGAGTGATATTCTTCTCTTTCCCGCTTTCAATTAAAAGCTCATAGTCTCCATTTGTGGCAGATTGGCCATCTGTCAGTAAAATGATATGCTTTCTCTGCAGCTGTAAATCTTCAAGCTCACTGTATGCCTGTTCCAGAGAGGTAAAGATTTCTGTCCCCCCGCCCGGTGTAATGGATTTGATTTTTTCAATTGCCTTTTGCTTATCCTTGAGAGGCTTAGTTTCAAGGATTTCCCATGGACGGTCATCAAATGCAATGAATCCGAGTGTATCTTCTTCACGCAGCAGTTCAACTGAACGGGCTGCCGCCTCTTTCGCCAATTCAATTTTATTTCCTGCCATGCTTCCAGAACGGTCCATAACTAACACAAGACCTAGGGAAGGCATTTCTTTCTTGCCTTTGATATCCATATCCACTGGAAGCAATTTCTCGATCGGAGTTTTAAAATAGCCCCCCAGCCCAAAGCTTTCTTCACCGCCAAACATAATAAAACCAGTGCCGAATTCTTTCACTGCCTTCTCCATCAAGATCATTTGCTGCTCTGAGATAACAGTTGCAGGGACATTATTAAAAATAATCGATTGATATTGCAAATAACCTGAGAGTACGGTCGGAAGCTTCTCTGGGATAACGATGTCTGTCTCCAGGCCTGAACCTTTTAAAAGATTTGCAAGATCGCCAGCTTCCTCTCCTTGTACGATCAGAACCTTAGGGGTACCCTTTACATTCACAACTGAGTGAAGTGCATTGTTTTCAGAGTAGGCATCCCGTTCTGCAGCTATCTCTGCTTTATATACCGTTAACCCTGCGGTATCCGCTTTGTGGGTAAACGTATAAACATTTTTCCCTTCGTTCACATGAACGGTTTCCTTTAATACTTCTTTATGATTTACCGATAGTCTGATATCAGCTTCTTTGGCAACGTTGCTGGTAACTTCTATTGTAATCGGAGCCTCTTCTCCTAAATATAGTGAAGGAGGAACGTTTAATTCTGAGATTGAGACATCGTCCCCTGCTGCTGTTGTTAATGGCACATGGTCAATCTCGATATTCCGATTTTTTAAAACTGCTGCAGCTTCCAGGCTATCGCCTTCCGTTTCATTCCCGTCCGTCATCAGGACAATTCTGCCGGAAGACTCCCTCGGAATGAGCGAAGCGGCAAATTGCAGCCCTGCTTCGAGATTGGATTGGGAATCTTCTGCCACTCCGTTAAATTCGTTTATAGCTTCACGGTTTCTGCCCAGATTCTGTTCAAGTACTGCATTTTTCCCAAAAGCAGCCACTGCGAATTGATCGTCATTTTTCCTGTGGCTGGTGCTGTTTTCTATCCAGGCAAGTGCTTCCTCATTCGTGCCAATGCTTGCAGAACGGTCGGCCAGAAATACGACGGTCTGTCCCTTTACCGGAAGAACCACCTGAGGAACGGTCAGTGCAATAATTAATAAAGAGAAAATGATCAGCCTCAAACCGGCAATCCAAAATTTTTCATTTCCTTTTCCGCTGTGATTTCGAATAAATAAAAAAACGATTATGACAACAGGAATCAGGAGGAGAAACAGGAAGGGATATTTAACCTCTATGCCCACGGCGATATACCTCCCATTCGATAACAATCAGGATTAAAGCTATGAACGCCAGCCAGAACCAGAGACTTTCATTAGGTCTTTGGGTCATGCTGCTTTTTTCAGATGATTTAGCATTCAGTGTAAAGGATTCTTCGGTTCCTGCACTTTTCTCCCTTTCATCCAGAAGGACAGAAAAATAATAAATTTGATTTCCAGATACAGCCTGGTAAGTTCCTGGGATTATAGGAGCTTTAAAGGTTTCCTTATTTAGATCAAGAGAGTATAGATTTTCGTCTTGATTATTGAAAATTTCCCAGCTTCCAGTTTCATTGCCGATATTTAACCATCTTTCTTCACCGGAGCTGAAATATCCGAGGAAATCTGATTGCTGAGATAGCCACTGGTAAGAGTTATACAGAAAGATTGGAAAACCGGGCAGGAGGGGCCAATCTGTGTCTGATAGATTAAAATTGACGATAATAATTGGCTGCCCATTATGCATTCCCCTTTGGACTAAAGGAATATCCCCGCTTTTCAATACAGTCTCCCATTCTCCTTTCAGAACGGAGGATGCAGAACTGATATACACCTTTTCAAAGTTTGCATATTCAAAAAGAGGATCCTCGTCCCCCGAAATTCCTTCTTCAAGTTTTGTTTTATCTTTGCTTGTATTAAAAAAGATTATCGGCAGCTCCGGGAGTCCCGATAGGGTGCTTCCTTCCGCCACAACGACACCTTTCATATCCAAACCCTTTAGAGCAGACGGATCTGTCTGCAGCAATTCGGCACCAATAGTTTGAAAACCCTTCACCGCAAAGGGATTTACATCTCCCAAAGTGTAAACCTTAGGTTTTGGGTCAGTGTAAATAGAGGCTGCATGATTATCTGCACTATAGCCATCGCTAATGGAGATAGCTGCCTCGTAGTAAGGTTTTTCCGGCAGATTTTTTATTTGAACGGTTTTCTCCTCATTTGTTTTTAATGATAGATTCTGTTCAAACAGGACTTCTCCCTCAGATTTCACTGTAAAAGATGTCTCTATATTTCCAGAAGACTGGTTTTCTATCACTGCAGCTGCTGAAATACCATCACCGGCGGCAGCTGTTCCAAACGACTGCAGCGACACATTCCCTGCGTTCTCTCCAATATTATGTACAACAGTATATAGACCGGCCAATTCCTTCATTAAATCTTTCTTTCCAGCTGAGTCTGAAAAAATATGAAGAGCCGTGTCTTTTCCTGAAGATAAGGAGCCTGCCAAAAGAACGGCTTTTTCCATATTCTCATACTCATAAGTAAGCTCCAGCCCCTCAATGGTTCTTCGAATAGCATTAAGATCATCTTCCCGGCTTAAGAGAATCTCATTTTTCTCTCCTGCTTTAATTAAGCTTACCTGCTGGCCATTAAGCTTGCCTGCCAGATCAAGCATTTCCTCTTTTGCGATCTCAAAACGGCTTTTCCCTCCGCTTTCAGCCGACATAGAAGCGGATGGATCAATGATGATGATTATGTGCTCTCCTTTTAAAGAATCTTCAAGCCAAAATGGACGCACAAGGGCCAGCATCAATAATAGAAGTACCAATAATTGCAGCCAAAATAACAGATTCTGCTGAAGCTTTTTCAGCCAGGGGGAAGCCTGCCATTCATTCAGCACCTGTTCCCAAAGCAAATTGGATGAATTCGTCTTTTCCTCATACTGCTTCCGAAAGAAATAAAATAGGACAACCGCTCCGATAAAAATGGATAAAATAAAATAAGCAGGATTTATGAATTGCATATCGCTCTCACCTGACCAGCCCCTTCGCATACAAATCCCTGAAAAGAACAGTTTGAAGATCTCTTGTTTCAGGGGCAAAGATATATTGGCCGCCATACCGCTTGCATAAAACCTCAAGCTGTTCATTATGTTCTCTTAGGCGCTTTTCATATTCGGCCAATACGGCAGGACTCATGCTCACATTTACAGCGGTCCCTGTTTCACTATCAATTAACTTTACATCTCCAGAATATGACGGTGTCATTTCTTCATCAGCCTGCACCTGAAATAGCCAGAACTCCTGTTTCAGCCCTCTTAGCTTCCTAAAAAGGATTTCCCATTCCTGAAGCGGTTCAAAACCATCTGCTATTATTACAGCAAGCTGCTGGTGCTTTGAAAGAGTGTTTTTTAAGCTGCCCAGAAAGTTATTGGACAGAGCAAAGGGTTCAATTTCCTGGATTTCCATGAATGTCCGCCTGCTGTAAACAGAGCCTTTTCTTTTGATAGGCTGTATGCCAGCAGAAGAAACAGGTGAAAACAGGAGCCGGTCTTCACCGGAAAGAATCATAAAGCTCAAAGCCGCAGCAAGCGCTTTGGCGTACTCCCATTTTGCTTCCATTTTGGTCATTGATGAAGTGGCATCCAGATAAACAGCAATAGACAGTTCCTGCTCATCAAGGAAACGTTTAATATAATGTTTTTGTGTTCTGCCATAGACATTCCAATCTATTTGCCGGATATCGTCTCCGGGCTGATATGCCCTGAAGTCAGAAAACTCCATGGAAGATCCGAATTTATGGGATTGCCTGGAACCTGAATGAAACCCTCTTTTCCTGGTCTTTACCGCAACTTTACGCTTCTGCAGCTTTCCAAGAAGGATTTGATGGCTGTTCATCAGCTCTTAGTTCCCCGGGAATTTTCTTTTATTAGACCTTCAATAATCGAATCTGCCGTAATCCCCGCAGCTTCTCCTTCAAAGTTTAAAATGAGGCGGTGTCGCAGAACGGGATAGGCAACATTTTTAAGGTCACCTATTGAAACATGGTACCTTCCTGAGCACAATGCTCTTGCTCTTGCCATATTTATCAGGCTCTGGAGTCCGCGGGGACCGCTTCCATATTGGACGTATTCTTTTACTGTTTCCGGTGCATCCTCTGAATCCGGATGTGTGGCAGTGATCAGCCATACAGCATAATCGAGAATATCCTCTGATACGAGGATTTCTCTTGTGAGTTCCTGAAGAGCAACTACATCATTCAGCCCGGCCGCTTTATTTAAATGAGTATTTTGCACACCTGTAGTTCTCCGGGCAATTTCTTTTAATTCTTCCTGTGTCGGATAAGCTACGTTCACCTTACAGATAAACCGGTCGGTTTGTGCCTCCGGCAGAGGATATGTTCCTTCCATGTCAATCGGGTTTTGAGTTGCAAGAACAAAAAATGGCTTTTCCATTCTTTTGGTTTCACCCATAATGGTGACCGTTTTTTCTCCCATTGCCTCAAGCAGGGCACTTTGTGTTTTAGGTGTTGCTCTGTTAATTTCATCTGCCAGGATGATGTTGGCGAATATGGGCCCTTTATGAAAGCTGAACGTTTGCCTGCCTGCTTCATCAGGCTGAAGCAGCATCGTTCCGGTTATATCGGATGGCATAATATCAGGGGTAAATTGAATACGGGAAAATTTCAGGTCCAGTACCTCTGCAATAGTCTTAATCAGCATCGTTTTACCAAGCCCCGGCAAACCTTCAAGCAAAACATGGCCGCCTGAGAAAATGCTCCATAATACTTGTTCGACTACTTCCTCCTGGCCTACTATAAATGATTGAATTTCATCTCTCACTCTTGCAATAATATCTGCTGCTTGTGCGAATTGCTGCTCTTTTTCCTGTGTTACGGACATTGAAGTCACTCCTTGTCAGGATCTATACTTGTAAAATAATTTTTAACGATTTCCTCTAAATCAGCCGGCAGCTTATACCGGTCGGTGCTCTGCCTGTATGACGACTCATAATTTCCAAATACCTCACTGTAAGGTCTGATACTTCCTTTTAAAACAGGGCCTTCCCCTTCAAACTGCTGGCCTGAAGTACCCTGCCCCAGGCTGCCATTGTCATTTTCAATATTCGTCTTCCCTTCCATGCCAGAAGGAATAGTGAGCAGATCCCTGGATCCCTGTCCAAGTCCGGCACCTCCACCCAGACCGCTGCTGCCTGAACCACTCCCTGCGCCTGAGCCTGAACCAGAACCAGATCCTGATCCGGATCCTGAACCACTTCCGGAGCCGTTGCCATTTCCGCTGTTTGGGCTATTGCCAGGCTGATTTTGATTATTATTTTGCGGATTTGGATTATTCTGCTGCGCAGGCGGTGATGAATTTGGATTATTTGCCTGCCCCCCCGGCTGCCCGGGAGGCGCAAAAGCAAGCTGTCCAGGCGGCATTCCATTGGCTGCCATTTGCTGCTGTAATGATAGACCTGAACTTTGAAGAGCTTTTTGAGCTGCTGCCAGCTGGTTTAAGAGCTCCTCTGATTGCAAAGCCTTCTCGAGCTGTTCAATAAGTTTTGACAGTTCCTCTTCAGATAGCTCCCCTTCACTGCCGGTAAGCTGTTTCAATGCATTGCTTTGTTCTTCATTAAGTTCCTTCCTTTGCTTTTGCTTCTCAAGTTTTGCTAATTCTTCCTGGAAAGAAGCCAGATCCTTCTCCTCAAGCATTCGGCTTAATTTCTTTAAACCGCTATTATCAAGGGTGTTTTTCATGCTTTCCAGGCTAAGAGATTTTTCTTTTTCTTTGATTGCCTTTAATTCGAGGCTTTTTGTTTGTTTCGCAAGCTCCTTCAAGGCTTCCTCAGCAGACTTTTTTTCTGCAATCTTCTCTTTCGCTTTCTCTAATGCTTTTTTTACTTCAGGATTCTTTTCTTTTTCTGCTTTTTTCTCAAGTTCTTCTTTTGTTTCTTCAACTAACTTGTTTTCCTTCTCCCATTTTTGTGCCAATTCCATTTTTTCTCCCGGAATCATGTATAAAAGCACTGCCAGGCCTAGAAAAGCCAAACACATTAAAACAGGGTTAGGGTGAATGAAAACCTTCTTTCTGCCTAAAACCTGATGGTGTACCTTTTTCATATGCTTTACTGCATCTGCAAGCTGCAATCTTGCCAGAACAGCATCATCCAAAAGGAAAGAATGGGCTGTAATAACCCGATCTTCCGCTACAAACCTGTTATACAATGAAGCCGCCTGGATTATGTCAGGCCGCTTCTTCCAAACCCGAATAGCAGCAACAAAAGCTGAGAGCAAAATAATCAGCAGGAAATAGTTTTGCAGATATGGGATAACGAAAATTCTTGCTAAAATCATAAGACAAAAGGCCAAGACAGCGGCTGCTAAAAGGAATACCTGAAATTCCTTAACAATCAGCTGAATGAGGAGCTGTCTTTTTACCGGTTTTAAGAGTTTAAGATATTGATTGCGGTCTTCCACCGTATCATTCCCTTATTATAAATTTCGGGCAATCCCCACTCCGGAGGATTTGCCCGAATAACCTACTAACCCTTTTTCATATTGGGACGGAGTTTTTTAATGCTAAGAAGCAGAGCTCCAATGAAAATCAAAGTATATGAAATTAAGTATGAAATCCATAAAGGAAATTCAATGCCTGTTGATCTTGTAATTTCATTGGTCATTTCCGGCTCAAAGGTACTCATCAGAATAATGGCCGGATTGAGCATAGCCGGGAAATATGCCAGCGGATTCGTCGGCTGAGTCCCAGTATACCCATATGCATTTGTTAACTGCATAAAAATTAAAGCAAGGAAAGCCGTTCCGCCTGCTAAAAATAAAGTAACCCCATAGGTGGTAACCATCGAGACAATGGTTTTTCTGATTAGCGTTGAAAATAAGACTCCAATGCTTCCGTAAACCACGATTGTAAACAAATAAAATCCCATTGTCGTAAGCAGCTGGCCTGGAGAAATACCTCCAAATAAAAACACAAAGCTATAAAGAGGCAAACTTGCCGCAATCAGCAATATTAAATATGAAATGGAAGAGATCAGCTTGCTTAATATTATGCTTGATGAGCTTTGAGTCGTCGTGAGCATGATATTTAAGGTCTGCCTCTCTCTTTCGCTGCTGATAACCCCTGCTGTTAATCCAGGGGTAATAAACAGAATCAAGCCAAGCTGCAATATAGATAAAACCATAAACATTGTCCGGCTCTGTTCCGGTTTAAAAAAGCCCTGCATGTTGTTTGACAGTGATTCAATAAAAATGAATCCAACAATGATTAGCCCTAATGCCAAGAGGTAAAATAGGACACCGAGGTAACTTTTAAAGCTTCGGAAGCGGAGCTTAAATTCTTTATTCAGTACAGGATTTACGACTAAATTCTTCATGTCAGCTCAACTCCCTTTGTAATTTCCATAAAGACATCTTCCAGGTCTGTTTCGGCTTCTGCAAAGCTGGTAATGGCCAGATTACTTAATATGGCTCTTTTAAGAAGTTCTGTTTGCTCTTCAGTCGTCCCTTTATAAATAAACTGAAAAGATAACCCATCCTCCAGCAAAGATAATTTAAAAACATTTGGATCATCTTCGAAAAAGGAGATGGCATTTTCAGCATTCCCATGAACTTTTACAAGAATCAGTCTTTCTCCTCTGAGCTGCGACTGGATATCACCAACAGACCCCTGAGCCACCAGTTTACCCTGATCAATAATGCCAATGGTATCGCACATTTCTGCAAGCTCAGGCAGAATATGTGAAGATATTAAAATCGTCTTGCCCATACTCTTCAATTCTTTTAATATTTCCCTCATTTCTACCCTTGCTCGCGGGTCAAGTCCTGATGCAGGTTCATCCAGAATCAGGACTTCAGGATCATGAATCAGACATCTTGCCAGGCATAGACGCTGTTTCATCCCTCTTGATAGAAGGTCCACATATGACTCTCTTTTATGTGACAAGTTGACAAGGTCGAGCAGCTGCGGAATCAGCTTCTCGCGTTCTGCGAATGGAATACCGTAACTTGCACCGTAGAAGTGAAGATATTCATCAGCCTTAAGCTGATCATAAACCCCGAAGAAGTCCGGCATATAGCCAATTTGCTTTCTTACGAGCTTTGGCTCCTTTTGCACATCATACCCGTTTACGTAAGCCGATCCCGAAGTTGGGGCAAGCAGGGTTGCCAAAATGGAAAAGGTTGTGGATTTTCCTGCACCATTTTGTCCGACAAAACCAAAGACACTGCCTTTTTCAATAGTAAGATTTAAGGAATCCAGTGCTGTGAATTTTCCATATCGTTTCGTTAAATCTAATATTTCGATCATTTCGGCACCTCCCCTTTTATTGTTACAGCCGGCAATGGAACGAATGGATCTCCCTGTGAAGATTTAATAAGCTTCAAAACAAATCGGCCCTCTTTTGAAACATACTGAGACAAGTCATCTTTACTTGTCAGCTTTAAGCTCCTTTGATCCGGTTCAATCGGCAGCCATTCACCTGTTTTATGGTTTTTTAATGAATATTGTACGTTTTGGCTATTAATCCTTACCGAAATTTCTTCCAGTTTATAGGTTTTCTCTTTAAGCTGTTTCGGCAGGCTTAGAGAATATTCATATTCACCGTCTTCAAGCATCATTTCACCACTCGTGCTGTCCATGCCTTTTTCATAAATCTGTCCCTTAATCACATTCCAATCAGCTGCCATCATGCCATCCTTCAATGTAAATTCGCCGGAAAACTCATTTTTGGCCTCAAATGGCTGAACAATCAGATTGGTGTTATTCTGTTTTGCTTTCTTCCCTTTCATGGTTACATCAATGACAGATTCTCTTGTAATTCCTGCAAGGACTGGCTGTGCAAGATCTCCGAGCAGAAATGTATTGGAAGCATATTGAAGCCTTTCTCTTCTTAATTTATTTATATCATTTTGGCTATTGGCAGGATTTCCTCCATTAAACGCTCCTCCGTACGGTCTGCTCAGAAGGGACTGTTTTGTGGCTTTATCTACTATAATGGTCTCACCTTTTTTGATTGAACCCAGTTTAATTGCTTCATTTCCTGACCAAATATATAACTCTTCAAAATCGAAGTCACTTTGGTTTTGAATTGTTCCTGTTAATCTTTTTTCCTTAAGGGTGATATCTGCTGTCAGTTTCCCATTTATTTCTGTTTGAGCTTTTCCGTAAATGGTTTTGGATGACCAATATTCTACCTCCGGGAAAATTATCTCATTGTTTTTTACTCTTTCAGCCATAATTCCGCCCCTAAGCGGGTCAGATGAGGTGGAATTGTTTGAATAAACCACAGCATTATATTCACCTTTTGGCATTGAGAGGATGTATTCACCGCTTTTATTTGACAGCAGGGTTGAAGCCTGATAACCGGTAAGCAGATTGTTATTCACTTTATATATCCCCATCTGGTTCAGCTGCGGCTGAGAAATTCTGTCTTTTGCCCCCATTCCAAAGACAGCTGAACCCATTAAAATGGCAATAGAAGGAATGATCCACCAGGAATGCTCCCGTTTATCAAGCTTTCTTAACACAAAATAAAGCACAGGCACGATTAGAATAATATAACCGGCAAAAAGTCCAATAAGCTGTCCGACTGAAAAATTGGATGCAGGAAAGAATTCATTTATTTCTGCAAATTCCCAATAAAGCTGATCAAGATAATCCTGTGAATAGGGGGTTGATCCATTGCCTGACCCTGATGCCTGTTTCATATAGCCTTCAAACCATGTGTCATATCCCTGCCATGAAGATAATGGCTCATCCCCCAGTGAAAAAGCTGTCTGCAAAATTGTCCCGCTTCCATACTCCTTTTTCAACGCTGCAGGGAGATCACCGCTTTTTGCAATAACTTCTGCACTCTTATCAACCGGACCAGTGAAGAAGTTGAGCTCATCAAATTTTGGCTCCTCTCCCTTCTCCGGCTGCAGGAATTTGACTGAGGCGGATGCCTCATTTTCTGATTTCATCGGCAGCAGTGAATATATATCTCCATAGGAGCCGCTTGCATCCGGGCCTCCTCCGGCAATCAGTGTTCCACCACTGAATATCCAGTCCCTTATAGCTTTTTGCTGTTTTTCACTGAGCTGGGAAACCTTAAATTCATCAATAAGCAAGTAATCGAGTGTCTCAAGCCCAATTGCATTATCCGGCAAATCTTCCCCTTTAAGTTCAAACAGCGATTTAGAAGGAAGTGTCCGAAGCTCTTTTACACGGTCATAGTTTTCACTTAGAACTCCAATTACTTCAGTAGCCATATCTACAAATTTAGGTTTTAGTGTATTTTCACCTTTAAAACTAACTTTCTTTCCGTCTTTCCAATCTCCTTCATAAAGAGTCAGCAATGGAATGTTCTGATACATGGAGGGATGGTCCTCCGTCATTCCAGGTATGGAAACCAGATATTCCTTAGCTGTTCCGGCAGGCAGCTCTACTTTTACAGAAACCGCACCACTGGTATTGTAGGATGGATGGTAACTTATCAGCAAATCACCGCTAAAGGATTCACCTGAATTTTCCATCTTTATACGCAGAGGAAATCCCTCTCCTCTTTTTACTTTTCCGCCAAAGCCTTCATCGAGAGTAACTTTAATGCCTGTACCGGCTGCTTCTGCTGATTGGAATGGATGAAACATTAATACAAAGCAGAATAAAACCATAATGATTACTTTTAATTTACCGTGCAACCCAATCTCCCCTTTAAGTATCGTAAGTATTAGCTTTTTATATTTATAGGCAGCTTTTATAACTATAAATTATTGCAAGCCTGATAACTTCTTCCATTGTATAGACGCAGCTTAATGACAAAAAGTTCCTGAGGATATTAAAATAATTTGTTATAGAAGTTAACCTTGATGAAGAACAGCATCATTACAGTGTAATTTTACACCAAAAATTACACTTATTAAACTATTTTTTATTTTCTTGCTATTATCTATAATATAAAAAACAGCCTGAGAACCGATTCTCAGGCTGTTTTTTATATTATTATACTTCCTCTTCTTCTGCTTCTTTTTCAACAATGTCGGCAAAGAGTCCATAAACATATTGTTCTGCATTGAATTCCTGCAGATCATCCATTTTTTCACCTAAACCTACAAATTTCACGGGTATCTCCAGCTCATTTCTGATTGCCAGAACGATGCCGCCTTTTGCAGTACCATCCAGCTTTGTAAGAACGATGCCGGAAACATCTGTTGCTTCCTTGAAGGTCTTAGCCTGAATCATGGCATTTTGTCCGGTTGTAGCGTCAAGAACGAGCAATACTTCGTGCGGGGCACCAGGTACTTCTCTTTCAATTACGCGCTTTACCTTTTCCAGCTCTTTCATTAAATTGACTTTATTTTGGAGACGTCCCGCAGTATCACAGATTAATATATCTGCCTTGCGCGATTTTGCAGACTGAACAGCATCGTACATGACAGCTGCAGGGTCAGAACCGGCTCCCTGTTTAATGACATCCACACCGACACGTTCGCCCCATACCTCAAGCTGTTCAATCGCTCCTGCACGGAAAGTATCACCTGCTGCAAGAAGGACATTTTTCCCTTCACTTTTGAACTTATGGGCAAGCTTTCCGATTGTTGTTGTTTTTCCTACACCGTTAACACCAACAAACAGGATAACCGTAAGTCCATCTGTCTGTATATTTAATTCTGTAGAAGTTTCGCCTGCGCTGTCATAAATGTCTACAAGCTTCTCAGATATTACTGCCTGAACCTCGCGGGGATCCTGAATATTCTTGCGCTTTACTTCCCTTCTCAGCTCATCCACCAGTTCCATGACAGTGTCAAAACCGACATCCGCCCCAATTAATATTTCTTCCAGTTCCTCGAAAAATTCCTCATCCACTTTCCGGTACCTTGAAACAAGGTCATTTACCTTATTTGAAAAATTATCGCGCGTTTTGGTTAATCCGTCTTTAAATTTTTCAGTAACACTATCTGTCTGCATTGTGATTTTTTCTTTTAGTTTTTTAAAAAAACTCATATTTTCACTTCCTTAATGCAATATGTATAAGTACGGAACAATGCTCCACGCAGTTCCGCACTAAGCCTGTTATTGAGTAATTAATTCTCTGGTTTCTTCCAGGCGCACAGATACCAGTTTGGAGACACCGGATTCCTGCATGGTTACACCGTAAAGGACATCCGCTTCTTCCATTGTTCCTTTTCTGTGGGTGATAACGATGAACTGGGTTTCTGCGCTGTATCTTTTTAAGTATTGGCTGAACCTTTGTACATTCGCTTCATCCAAAGCAGCCTCAACTTCATCAAGAATACAGAATGGAACTGGCCGTACTTTCAAAATGGAAAACAGTAAAGCAATGGCTGTAAGTGCCCTTTCTCCCCCAGATAATAATCCGAGGTTCTGCAATTTCTTTCCTGGCGGCTGTGCGACAATATCCACTCCTGTATTCAATAAATCTTCAGGCTGGGTCAAACGTAAATCCGCTCTGCCGCCGCCGAATAAAGATTGGAAAACCGACTCAAAATGAAAACGGATCCCTTCAAAGGTTTCTTCAAATCGCCTTTTCATTTCAACATCCATTTCACCAATTACCTGGAATAATGTATCTTTTGCTTCCTGAAGATCTGTTTTTTGCTCAAGCAGGAATTCATAGCGTTCCGATACTCTGTCATATTCCTCTATTGCTCCGAGATTTACTGCGCCAAGTTCCTCGATAGCCAGCTTTATGAGTTTTACTCTTTTTCGCGCTTCCTCAATTTCAATTTGCAGCGGGTATTCTTCCTTAGCCGCTTCAAAAGACAGCAGGTATTCTTCCCTTAAATGGTTAAGCCTATTCTCAAGCTCAACATCCAGCCGGTTCTGTTTAACTTCCTCATCTTTCAGCACTTCTACGAGGCCTTTATGCTGGCGTTTTAATTCTTTCGCCTCAAGCTCAAGGTCCTCTAAAGCTGCTTGGAGCTTTAATCGCTCATTCCTTCTTGAAGCAATTAGTTCAAGCGTTTCATTCTTTTCCTTCAGTTTTTGCTGTGCTGCTTCTTCCAGATGCTGTTCACCTGAAGAGCTGTTTGTCATTTCGGATGAAAGCAATTCTAAATCTTCTTTAACGGTTTTCAGCTTCTCCTGGGTAACAGCAAGCTCAGAATTTATGGCGGCCAGCTTGTCCTCCGAATGGTTCAGCTGCTCACTTTTGGAAGCAAAGCTAATTTTCAGCTCATTAATTTCAGATACTATAGTTTCCTTTGAAGTCTGCTGGGTGTTTTTCCTTTCTGTTAATGCTTTTATCTCCAGATCAAGATCAGCGATTTGCTTTTTCTGCTGATCTAATAAGACTGAAAGCTCGCTCTTTCTTGCCAGCAGTTTCTCTATATCTTGCGAAAATTGTGCTTTGTCCATATCATAAAGGGATAGGCGCTCATTAATGCTTTTCTCTTCAAACTCTGCTTCTAATAGTTCTCCTTTTACCTTCTGTTCCATCAAACGAAGCTCTTCGCCTGTTTTTCTAAGCTGCTCAATGCGTAAATCCTGTTTTTGAATTTCACTTTTTTGCAGTTTTACTTGCTTTTCGAGATTTGCTGTTTTGGATTCCATATCCGTAATTCTGGACTTCAGTTCTTCAAGTTCACCCTTACGGGAAAGAATGGAAGTGCTTTTTTGTTTCACAGCTCCTCCGGTCATGGATCCGCCGGGATTAACCACATCTCCGTCAATGGTTACGAGCCTCACACGGTATTGAAGCAGCTTTGCAAGTTCATTAGCACCTTTAAGATCCCGGGCAATAACCACATTGCCAAGCAAGTTCTCGATAGCAGGCTGGTGCTTCTCTTCAAATTGTATCAGTGAAGCAGCTTCACCAATAAAGGCAGGGTGGCCATGAACCGATTGTATTTGCGTGGTATTCAGCTTCTTCCCCTTAATTACACTTAAAGGCAAGAATGTGGCTCTGCCGTATGAATTCTTTTTCAGGAATTGAATGGCACTTCTCCCATCCTGTTCATCCTGTACAATGATATGCTGCATGGCACCGCCGAGAGCTGTTTCAATCGCAGTTTCGTACTCTTTTGGCACCTGAATTAACTCCGCAACGGCTCCTTCAATTCCCTGCAGCCTACTGCCTCTTGCTTTCAATACTTCTTTTACCCCTTGGAAAAAACCCGAAAAATCCTCTTCCATTTCTTCAAGCATTTCCTGACGGGATTTCGCCTGCTGCAAATATTGATAAGCCTGATACAAGGTTTTTTCCTGCTTTTGATAATTATTCTTTAATGATTCAAGCTTGCGGTCTTCATTTCGGAATAAATGGACTTGATTTTCTAATTCCTTTTGCAGGTTTTCAAGATTGGATTGTATCTTTTGTTTTTTCTCTTCATTCTTCTTGCGGTCAGCAATATATTTTTCATTATCCATTTCAAGCCTTGAACTGCGCTGCCCCTGCTGACTCAGCTGCTGATCAATATTCTGCAATTCATTTCTTGAAGCTGCCTGGCTGTTCAGCACTTCAATATAATCACTTTTCAGTGATTCTATTGTTTCTTCTGTATTTTCACTGAATAGTTTGAGCTGCTCCTGCTTTTCCTTTAATGCTTTTTGAAGCTTTACAGCTTCTGCCTTTACTTTCTCCTTTAGAGCCGAGTGCTTTTCTTTCTGTTCTATTAACTCAGCAATCTTCAAAGTAAGTTCTTTCATATTTCTTTGAAGCTGATCTTTATTCTGGCTGGCATTTTTCTTTCGCTCTTTGAGCACTTCTTTTCTGCCTTCCAGTTTTTCGAGCTCTTCACTAGCATGAAGGAGGACATCCTGCAGATCATTGACTGATTCATCAATTGCTGCTATATGATCCTTTAACTCTTCCAATTTCGCCTCTTTGTTGTGAATAACGGCCGAAAGCTTCATTTCATCTTCCGTATGCAGCTCGAGCTGACGTGAAAGCTGCTCCCATTTTGAATGCAGATCCTCGATCTCATAAACGGTAAGGGCAACCTCAATTTTCTCCAGCTCTTCTTTCTGCTGCAGATAATCTTTTGCGATTGAGGCCTGTATTTTTAAAGGCTCTACCTGGGTTTCCAGTTCATGAAGAATATCATTCACCCTGTTTAGGTTATCCTGGGTTTCAGAAAGCTTGCCTTCCGCCTTTTTCTTTCTTGTCTTGTATTTAAGTACGCCTGCCGCTTCTTCAAATATAGTCCGGCGTTCTTCAGCTTTGCTGTTTAGAATCTCTTCAACTTTGCCCTGGCTTATGATTGAAAAAGCTTCCCTGCCAAGGCCTGAATCCATAAATAAATCTACAATATCTTTAAGTCTGCATGTTTGCTTATTGATCAGGTATTCACTGTCTCCGGACCGGTAGACTCTTCTTGTAACACTGACTTCGCTGTAATCGATCGGCAGACCCTGTTCTGCGTTATCAAGCGTCAGTGTCACCTCTGCAAAATTCTGTGCTCTCCGGGAATCACTGCCCGCAAAAATGACATCCTCCATTTTCGCACCCCGAAGGGACTTAGCTGATTGTTCACCCAATACCCAGCGGATGGCATCAGTAATGTTGCTTTTCCCGCTTCCATTTGGACCGACAACTGCTGTGACGCCTGGAACAAAATCAACCGTTATCCGCTCAGCAAACGACTTAAATCCAATAACATCAAGCCTTTTTAAAAACAACCTTGGTCCCCCTCTGTCTCCTCATGTTTCCGCTCTTTGATGTCAGAGTTAGAAAATGTTTCACTTTATATGATTTTTTAATACTTCAAGAGCCATTTGGGCCGCATGCTGTTCGGCTTCTTTCTTTGACCGGCCGGTGCCTGTCCCAAGTTCCCTGCCATTTAGAGAAACAGTGGAAACAAATTCACGATTGTGGGCAGGCCCCTTTTCCTGAAGGATTTTATATTCAATTGCACCTGCACCATCCCGCTGCACAAGCTCCTGCAGCTGGCTTTTAAAATCCATCACATGCGAAAAAGCACCTGAATCAATTTTTGGAAAAACAACTTTTTCCAAAAAGACGACAACTGTATCTAATCCTTTATCCAGGTACAATGCACCTATAAAGGCTTCAAATACATCTGCAAGCAAGGCCGGACGGGTTCTTCCTCCTGTCATTTCCTCTCCTTTTCCAAGGAGCACCAGGCTGCCAAATGACAATTCGTGGGCAAATGAGACCAGGGATGGTTCGCAGACAACCGCAGCCCTCAGCTTTGTTAATTCGCCCTCGCTCATCATCGGATATTTAAGGTAAAGGAATTTCGAAACAGTCAATTCGAGGACGGCATCCCCCAGGAATTCCAGTCTTTCATTGTCTTCATAAGGCTTTCTCCGGTGCTCATTCACATAGGATGAATGGGTAAACGCTTGTTTTAGTAATTTTTCATTTTCAAAGTGAATTCCAATTTCCGCCTGGAATTCTTTAAATTGTTTTTCGATTGCGCGAAATGATTTTCTTTCTTTATCTTTATTGCTGCGCATATTGCATCCACCTTGCTAAAATTAATATTCTTTTTAATAATAGGCTCATTTCAAAAATATTGAGTTTTTAGTTTTGAACTAAGCCCGTTGATTTCCGCTACAGGTACTCGCTTT
>NZ_NPDG01000002.1:0-27390 GCF_002272225.1 Bacillus sp. 7894-2 | reverse complement strand
AACTCAACGAAAAATATAAATAAATGCCCAAAAGCCATAAGCTTAAGGAAACTTACATTCATAAAATCTAAATAATTGGTCTTCCCTAAGTTTACGTAATAAAGAGGAAAAACGCAAAAAACTTCGATATAAAGCAATTTTATGTTTCATAGGGTTACAGCCATTTTCACAGAAGAAAGCCCCGTTATCAAACGGAGCTTTTGAGAATCGTATTTACTGTCCACAGTCACCTGCTGAAGGCTGAAAGCTTAATTCAAGCTGCCCTTTCGATGCTGCAGGTAACACCGGACAGTAAACATCTGAAAAAATTGCTGCAGTGAGGGGGATTCCCTCACTGCAGAGTGGTTCTACTAACGATTATTGGCTAGCTTTTATGTAATTTACAGCGTCACCGACTGTTGCGATTTTCTCAGCGTCATCGTCAGAAATTTCCATGTCGAACTCATCTTCTAATTCCATTACTAATTCTACAACATCAAGGGAATCAGCACCTAGATCATCTTTGAAAGAAGCCTCCAATTTCACTTCAGACTCTTCAACGCCAAGACGGTCCACGATGATCTTTGTTACACGTTCTAATACTTCTGCCATGCTTGTTCACCTCCCCTCAAGTATTATAGATTATTTTTAGCCTTTATTGAAAGCTTTTATAAAAAATTTTGCATTACAACCCTGTTACAAATCACATGACCATTCCGCCATCAACATGCAGGGTTTGCCCTGTCATATAACGGCTGTCCTCTGAAGCCAGAAACACTGCCACATTCGCAATATCTGCTGGATCGCCGAAGCGCGCCAATGGGATTTGTTTTAGCATCTGATCCCTTACATCCTCGTTCAGCTTATCCGTCATATCAGTTGTGATGAAGCCTGGTGCAATGGCATTGACTGTTATCCCTCTTGAAGCAAGTTCCTTTGCTGAGGTTTTTGTCAGGCCGATAACCCCTGATTTTGCAGCGACATAGTTAGCCTGTCCAGGATTTCCGCTGACACCCACAATGGATGAAATATTGATAATGCGGCCGCTGCGCTGTTTCATCATCTGCCTTGTAACAGCTTTTGTACAAAGGAAAACACCTTTCAGGTTAATGTTAATAACATCATCCCACTCGTCTTCCTTCATTCTCATAAGCAGGTTGTCCTTCGTAATCCCCGCATTATTAACCAGAATATCAAGCTTGCCAAACTTTTCAACTGCTTCTTTTACCATGCTTGTCACGGAATCACTATTTGACACATCGCATTGGACAGCAAAAGCATTTCTGCCTAATGCCTTTATTTCATCAACTACTTCGTTCGCTCTTGCCTCACTTCCGGAGTAGTTAACCGCAATATCTGCACCTTGCCTGGCAAGACCCAAAGCGATTTCCCTTCCGATTCCGCGGGAAGCTCCTGTTACTAAAGCGGCTTTTCCCTCTAGCTTCATCTCAATTCCTCCTTCAAGGATTCTGTAACTGTCTGGCATGATTCTGCATCTGAAACGGCATGCGTTTTAAGGGAACGATCTACCTTTTTTACTAAACCTGACAGTACTTTTCCTGGCCCTATTTCTATAAATGTGTCCACTCCAAGCTCTATCATCCTGCGGATTGAATCCTCCCATAGCACAGGAGAATACAGCTGTTCAATCAATCTGCCATTTATTTCTGAAGCAGATGTCATTTCAGAAGCTGTAACATTGGCAATGACAGGAACCTTTGCATCTTTAATCTCAATTTCGTCAAGGATTCCCCTGAACTTCTCTGCAGCAGGCTTCATTAATTGGGAATGGAAAGGGCCGCTTACCTCCAGCGGAAGCACACGCTTGGCACCTTCTTCTTTAGCCTTTAGAGAAGCCAGTTCCACGCCTCTTTTTGAACCTGAAATGACAATTTGTCCAGGACAGTTCAGGTTTGCAAGCTGCACCGGATTTCCTCCTGCAGAAACCTCTTCTGTAACTGCAGTAAGCTTGTCCCTTTCAAGGCCCAATACTGCAGCCATTGTTCCCTCGCCATTAGGAACGGCTTCTTCCATGAATTCTCCCCGCTTACGGACAGCATATACCCCATCCTCAAAGGATATAGCTTCCGCAGCGACTAGTGCAGTATACTCACCAAGGCTATGTCCAGCAACAAAATCAGGTGTTATACCAGATCTTTTAAAATAATCGAGAATGGCAATGCCAGTGGTCAATAGTGCAGGCTGTGCGTTTGTTGTTAACGTCAATTTGTCCTGAGGCCCTTCAAAAATAAGTTCCGATAATGAAAACCCAAGTTTTTGATCGGCTCTATCAAAAAATCCTTTTACGTTTTCATCCTGTTCAGCTAAGGCTTTTCCCATACCTGCAGCCTGGGACCCCTGCCCAGGGAATAAAAAAGCGATTTTACCCATCGTGCTTTCCCCCCAAGTAAAAAATGTTTAATTAAGAGCTGTCTTTTTGGCTTCTTTTTCAACTGCTTCCTTAATCGTATCAGCAACATTGTTTTCGACCATGTTCCTGGTCTGTCTCACTGCACTGAATAAAGCTGTTGCATCTGAAGAGCCATGCGCCTTGATGACCGGCGCCTTCAATCCAAATAATCCGGCACCGCCGTATTCCGAATAATCCATTTTAGATTTAAGCTGATATAAATCAGGCTTTAAGGCTGCTGCTGCCAATTTTGTTCTAAAGCTGCCGGTCAGAGCTGTTTTTAGCATTTTAAATACAGATAAAGCAGTACCTTCAATTGTCTTGAGCACCATATTGCCGGTAAAGCCATCCGTCACTACAACATCCGCAGCTCCCTCGAGCAAATCGCGCGCTTCTACATTGCCAATAAAATTGATATCCGCCTTCTTCAGCAGATCAAATGTATTTTTTGCCAGCTCATTCCCTTTTTTCTCTTCTGTTCCGATATTTAGGAGCCCTACTCTGGGATTGGCTACACCCCGGACTTTTTCGGTATATATAGATCCCATAATCGCATATTGAAGAAGATGCTCCGGCTTCGCGTCCACATTCGCCCCTACATCCAGCAAAAGGAACCCTTCTCCGTCTATTGTCGGGAGCGTAGGAGATAATGCCGGGCGTTCAATGCCCTCAATCCTTCCGACCACAAAAAGGCCTGCTGCCATAAGAGCGCCCGTGTTTCCTGCAGAAATGCATGCATCCGCTTTACCATCTGTAACAAGCTGTGCGGCAAGCACCATGGATGCTTTTTTCTTTCTGCGCACAGCTCTCACCGGCTCATCATCCGGCAAGATGACTTCATCTGTATGTAATATGTCAATCCGCTCATTTGAAGTAAGGTATTGGTTTATTTTTGACTCATCACCTACAAGCGTAATATGTACATCTTTAAATTCTGCGGCAGCTTTCATTGCTCCAAGGACAATTTCCTTTGGGGCATTGTCGCCACCCATTGCGTCTATGGCAATTTTCATGATGCTTCATCCTTTAGTGATTATTTTTTTCGGAACATGTCAAATTCGCCCTTGAAAACCTGTTCGTTATTGACAAAGCTATTGACTTCAACCATTGTCCTTCCGCTGTCAATATCTATTGTAAGGACTTTAGCTTTTGCGATGACACGTTCATTTAATCTCACTGGCCTTGTAAATTGAATATTGGCTTTTGCCGTTAATGCCAGCTCATCATTTATTACAGCGACCGCCAGTGAGTTGGCCTGTGCAAACAGGTGATGGCCCCGGGCAATTCCATTACGCTTGAAGACATGTTCATTTTTTACATCGAAAATGGATATCGCCGTTTTATCCAATTCTATATCTATTATTTCACCGATTATTTCTTCTATTGGTAAAGACCGCACTTCATCCTCAAAGCTTTTCTCAGCAACATGCTTGATTCGCTCACGCAATTCCGGAATTGATAATTCCAGCCGATCGAGCCTGATTGTCTGGACGCTGACAGAGAACTTGTCCGCAAGTTCCTCGTCCGTGACAAAAGGATTTTCTTTTATAGTGTCCGTTAATAATGCTTGACGTTCTTTTTTGTTTCTTTTCATTAAAATCCCACCGTCCGAGATATTAAGACTAGGTACTAATAGTAGTATATAATCAAAAAAAGCAGATTGCAAGAAAGAACTTTTCTGCAATCCGCTCTGAATACCTTATTTCTAGTCCAGTTTTTCCCCTTCCAGCACTCCTGCTTCCTTTAAGTATTCCCGCAAAGGCAGGTACTCATCCGAGTGCCAGAATTCATCCGATTCCACCAGCATTGATGCATCATTTCTGGCGGTTTCGAGTGCGCGGTAATCATGGACCATATCAGCAACTTTAAATTCCGGGAGCCCGCTTTGCTTTCTTCCGAAAAAGTCTCCAGGACCCCGAAGCTCAAGGTCCTTTTCACTTAGTGCAAAGCCATCATTGGTTTCTGTCATGATTTTCATGCGTTCTTTTCCAACTTCCGATTTAGGGTCAGCCAGAAGCACACAATAAGATTGTTTATCGCCTCTCCCTACCCTGCCCCTCAGCTGATGCAGCTGTGCAAGTCCAAACCGCTCGGCATCATAAATCACCATCATCGTTGCATTTGGAACATTTACACCCACCTCAACAACCGTCGTCGAAACAAGAACCTGAGTTTCATTACGGCTGAAAGCTTTCATAACACTTTCCTTTTCATCCGGATGGAGCCTGCCATGCATGAGTCCGACATCATAACGGCCATGAAAATGATGCATCAATGTAGCATGGACATCTATAGCATTTTGAACATCCAATTTATCTGATTCCTCAATAAGAGGGCAGATCACATAAACCTGCTGACCTGCTGAAAGCTCCTTCTCCATAAAACCAAGGACCCTGTCCATCATTTCAGGTTTTGCCCAATAGGTTTCAATTGCTTTTCGTCCTGCCGGCATTTCATCTATGATGGATACATCCATTTCTCCAAAAACAGTAATGGCCAATGTTCTTGGGATTGGCGTTGCAGTCATGAACAGAACATCAGGATTTTCACCTTTTTCCCTGAGTATCCGCCGCTGCCCTACCCCGAACCTATGCTGTTCATCAGTAATAACAAGTCCCAATTTATTAAATTCTACTTCCTCCTGGATAAGTGCATGTGTGCCTATGAGAACATCAATCTCTCCATCCTTTAAATGCTGGAGAATTTCTTTTCTTCGCTTTCCTTTAACAGAGCTTGTCAGGAGTTCACATCGCAGACCAAACGGTTCGAGCATCGACTTTAAAGATTCCGCATGCTGCTCTGCCAGGATTTCGGTCGGGACCATTAATGCTCCCTGAAAGCCTGCTGTCCTGCTGGCGAAGAGAGCAATCGCCGCCACTGCCGTTTTGCCGGAACCAACATCCCCCTGTAATAGTCTGTTCATCCGGTATGGAGATTTCAAATCAGACATGATCTCATTAACTACTCTTTTTTGTGCTCCGGTTAAATCAAATGGCAGTGAGTCAATAAACTCCATTAGTCTTGAAAGATCATAAGCCTGTGCAACCCCTTTTGACTGCTCTCTTTCAATCTTTCTTAGCGCCTGCATTTTTAATTGAAAATAGAAAAACTCCTCATAAACAAAACGCCGCCTTCCCTGCTTGAGTTCCTGTTCATTGGCAGGAAAATGAAGCGATCTTACAGCATCCCGCCTATTTAATAGTCTATATTGCAATAAATATTTTTCAGGCAGCGTTTCTGATATGTCATTCCCTTGCTGCGAGAAAGCCAGTTTAATAAATCGCCTGATGCCCTTGACCGTGACATTTCCTTTTACAGCATAAACCGGCTCAAAATCCTTATTGCCAGAGGCATTTCCTATTTTAAGTTCACTGGCTGTAATCACCTGCCGATGCTGGTCCCATTTCCCAGTCACCGTAACCGTTTCGTTTAATACAATTTTGTTTTTCAAATAAGGCTGATTGAACAGAATCACTTGGATAAGATACCGCCCTACAAGCACCCGAACAGTGAGCCTGGAGCGTTTCCTGCCGTAATAAGCAAGTGAAGGTTCACTGTGAACCTTTCCTTCAACCGTCACTCTTTCATCATGCTTCATTTCTGCCAGGTCCTTGAGCCTGTAATCTTCATATCTATAAGGAAAATATTCAAGCAAGTCTTTTACAGTGTAAATATTCATTTCAGCCAGTAATTCAGCTGATTCCTCTCCAATGCCTTTAACAGCTGTAACAGACTGGATCAAATTTGGATTCACATTTATTGAACGGCTGCCAATTATATTTTCTTTCAGGCAGTCCGCCATCCCTCCCTGCTCCGTTACTTTTATATACAGGCTAATGAAACACCTGCTCTATAACTAGCACATTGTAATTTAATAATGCAAGAAAGTAACCTTAAATAATAACTCATGCTTCAACGCATTTATTAAAGGTCTAAAATGGACAAAAGCGAAGGCTGGGCCCTCGCTTTGTTTACTGTTTACTGGTTATTCAATTGCGAAAATGAAAGAGTATAGAGGCTGTTTTCCATCATGAAGCTCAACCTCAATATCTTCATATTTATCTTCAATATAGCTGATAAGAGAGTCTACTTCCTCTTCTGCTGCATCTTCACCTTTTAAAACGGTAAGGATCTCAGAGTCTTCGTCAATCATTCCTTCCAGAAGATCTTTGGCAGCCTGTACTCGATCCTTGTTCTTCACAACAATTTTGCCGTCTGCAATGCCCATGAAATCATCTTTCTCGATCTCTAGCCCATCGATGCTGGTATCACGGACAGCAAACGTGATTTGGCCTGTTTTCACATGCTGAAGAGCATCTGTCATGCCTTCTTCGTTTTCAGAAATCTCCGCACCTGGATTAAAGGCAAGAAGTGCAGCCATACCTTGAGGAACGGTCTTTGAAGGCACAACCACTGCTTCTTCTTCAGTCACTTCTGCAGCCTGCTGTGCAGCCATAATAATATTTTTATTGTTTGGCAAAATGATTACTTTTTTTGCATTTACTTCTTTGATGGCTTTTACAATATCTTCCGTGCTCGGATTCATTGTCTGTCCGCCTTCAATGACAGCATGTGCACCGATGCTTCGGAAAAGATCCGCGATGCCGCTGCCCATTGATACTGTCACAATTCCGTACTCCTGCTTTTCTTTAGGCTTAGCCTGAGCCGCCAAAGGTGTAGGAACGTCTTCGACTAAGTTGGTGTGCTGCTGGCGCATGTTTTCAATCTTCATATTGATTAAACTGCCATAGCGCTGTCCGTATGTCAGGCAATCTCCCGGCTGTTCAGAGTGGATATGTACTTTCACAAGCTGCTCATCCGCAATCACCAGAAGTGAATCGCCATATTGGCTTAAGTCCTGGCGGAACGTGTCTTCTGAAAAAGGATTAGCAGAAAGCTTTTCATCTTCGAATTTGACCATAAATTCAGTGCAATAACCGAACTCAATATCCTCAGTATTCATAAAGCTGTGAACATTTTTATGGTGTTCTGCGCTAACCAGGTCATCCATCTTTGGAAGGGCTGCAGGTGTATCAGGGAGTTTTTCTCCCTTTAGCTCTGCAAGGAATCCTTCATATACAAAAACAAGGCCCTGGCCGCCGCTGTCTACAACTCCTACTTCTTTTAAGACTGGAAGAAGATCTGGAGTGCGGTTTAGGGAAGCCCTTGCTTCTTTTAAAACTTCCTCCATAATCACGATGATATCATCTTCATGATTAGCAGCCTGAACCGCTTTCTTAGCGGAATCTTTTGCAACAGTAAGGATCGTTCCTTCAACTGGCTTCATCACAGCTTTATATGCCGTCTCCACACCAGAATTAAGAGCATCAGCAAATTCTTTTCCATTGATAGAAGCTTTATGCTCAATGGCTTTTGAGAAGCCCCTGAACAGCTGGGAAAGAATTACCCCCGAGTTCCCTCGTGCTCCCATAAGCAAACCTTTAGAAAGAGCAGAACCTACCTTTCCAATATGCTCCTGGATATTAGCTTTAACTTCCTTTGCTCCGGAAGTCATTGACAAATTCATGTTGGTTCCTGTGTCTCCATCAGGAACAGGGAAAACATTTAACGCATCCACTAATTTTGCATTAGCAGATAAATGGTTCGCTCCTTGTATGACCATTTCGGCAAAAAGCTTCCCATCTAAATCTTTTTTTGACACAAGTCTTTCCTCCTCACTACGGGTTCGTTACTCGAACTCCCTGAACGTAAATATTAACCGAGTCAGTGCTAAGCCCAACTGTTTTATCAAGGGTGTATTTCACTTTAGATTGCACATTGTGGGCAACCTCGGAAATTTTCGTTCCGTAACTTACAATGATATACATGTCGATATGTACTTCATCTTCTTCCTGGCGAACAATTACACCACGGGTAAAATTCTCTTTTCGCAGTATATCTGTAAGGCCATCCTTAATTTGATTTTTAGAGGCCATTCCTACGATGCCGTAGCAGTCAACTGCTGCTCCGCCTGCGATTGTTGCAATTACATCATTAGAGATATCAATTTGCCCGAAATTTGTTTTTAATTCGATGGACATGGTTCGTTCCCCCTTTGGAAATTGCTTTTCATAAAAGCTTCTACAGGCACTGCCTCTTAACGATAGTGCTGGCTTTCCCCTGAATTGCACCCTGGAGGCTAAGCCTTCCGGCGAGAGGCAATTCACCTTTTTTAGCTGGGCAGCGGTCTTTCTACCTTCAAAGCTTAAAGCATACCTTATAATATTTTACTATATGGGCTGTGATATTGAAAGTCATACTTCTCCATCTCTATTATAGCTCATGTTCCCTCCCCCTATGTCAAGGAAATTTTCTTGAAAGCAAACTATTGCAATCAGAAGGGTTGTATGATAAATTATTAAAGTATCTTTTAATGTCGAAATCCGCACAGGGATTCCGCATTAATTCAGATGGATGAATCTGACTATTGCAGATGAAAGCATTGAAAAATAGTTTCAGCTTATGCTTTTAGTAAGGAGGGAAACATACATGCCACGCAAATGTGTAGTAACTGGTAAAAAAACAACTTCAGGTAACGCACGTTCTCACGCAATGAACGCTAACAAGCGCACTTGGGGTGCTAACCTTCAGAAGGTACGTATTCTTGTAGACGGTAAACCTAAACGTGTTTGGGTTTCTGCAAGAGCACTTAAATCAGGTAAAGTTGAGCGCGTGTAACATGCTCAGGGACATCCCTTTTGGGTGTCCTTTTTATTTTCCTTTTTTGACCCACTATCATTCTCCCCCATTTGGGCAAAAAATAAAAGCACCCCGGTGAGGTGCCAAGTATTGATGCTATTTTCTTTTTAATTTATGGGTGTCTACCCCTTTTTGAAGGTCCCTAACATGGCACGCACAATGCCCCCTAAAAATTTAGGAAGTTTGATTGTATAAAATCTCATTACTCGTGTCCCTCCTCACAATCTTACGCATCCATTCTGTCCTTAAATCGTCTTTACCATCTTATTCAAATAATGAAAGATGAGTACTCATGATTACAAAAAATGATCAGAAAGCAATTCATGCTAAGACTCTTATCCAGCTTTCCCGCATCTTACAGGGAAGCACCGGTCCGGCATTTAATCCTTGCTTCTTACAACCATTAATATGCCTTCAGTAAAAGAAAAAGTACCACAATCATCAATAAGTTCATTACTGATACAAAGAGTAGAACCGGCAGGAACGGTCCGATCTGTCAGCGGATACTTGAAATTTCTCAGGGTGAGGCCTTTAATTTCCATAGTGACCGGAACAAATGAAATGTATTTGAAATTTGAATTCTGTTTTATGCTGTATTTACCTGGAGTCTTAATATAAATCTTATTAGACCTGTCAATAATTTCGACAGGAACAAAGTCTTCCGCCAGTGCAGGCTTAATTAACAGCTGAATATTTGCGAATAGGTGGTCAAGCCTTCCGCCTGTGGCACCAAGCAAACGGACTTTTTCAGGTTTTTGGCAGAGTGCCCAATTCAGAGCAAGCTCCATGTCCGTTTCATCCTTCTCCGGCTTGAACCTGTTCAGCTCTTTTACCTGTTCTTCAATGAGCAAAAGCTCTTCATCCGACACCGAATCAAAATCACCAAATGCCATTTCCGGCTGAATGCCGCTTTGAATTAGAGTAAGCACCCCTCTGTCTACTCCAACCCAAATATCAGCTGTGTTACTGAACGAATGCAGATCAGGCAGCAAGTCATCTGGGCCGCCGGCTAAAATATTGATAATCATTACACATTGCTCCATTCATTTATGTATCTTAAATGACAAAAAGCCAGCTGTATTCCAGCTGGCTTCTTTTATTGTGAACCCTTTAAAGCAGCAATCGCCGCTGCTCTGTCATTCTGATTGTAAATTGCCGACCCGGCAACCAGCACATTGGCTCCAGCTTCAATGCACAATTGGGCTGTTTCTTCATTTACTCCGCCGTCCACTTCAATTTCAATGTTTAGGCCTTTTGCGTCAGACATTTTTTTAACGGCTGCAATCTTCGGAAGAACGGATGGAATGAACTTCTGCCCTCCAAAACCGGGATTAACAGACATAAGCAATACCATATCAATATCTTCGATAACATGCTCTATCATGTTAACTGGTGTAGCCGGGTTAAGAACCACTCCTGCCTTGACGCCAAAGGATTTAATCAAATGAACCGTTCTGTGGAGATGCCTGCATGCTTCTGCATGAACAGTGATGTAATCGGCCCCCGCATTAGCAAATGCCTCAATGTAACTATCCGGATCTTCTATCATCAAATGAACGTCAAGGGGCAACTTTGTTACAGGACGGATGGCATCCACAATTAATGGACCAATTGTAATATTCGGCACAAAATGGCCGTCCATTACATCAACGTGAATATAATCAGCGCCGCCGCGTTCAACATCTTTAATCTCTTCTCCCAATTTAGAAAAGTCTGCCGATAAAATAGAAGGTGCGATTTTTACCATGAATTAATACCTCGGCTTTCTATCTTTGATTTCCTGCAGAAAGGTTTTGTAGTGTTCATACCTGTAGGATGGAATTTCACCGTTTTCACAGGCGGCTTTTACAGCACATTTAGGCTCTGCCATGTGCAGGCATCCTCTAAATTTGCAAAGTTCACTTTTCTCCTGAATTTCAGGGAAGCAATAATTGAGATCCTCTAATTCGATATCAGTGAATTCGAGGGAGCTGAATCCCGGGGTATCAGCAACAAGCCCTTTTCCAACCCCAATCAGCTCTACATGCCTGGTCGTATGCTTTCCCCTGCCCAAATGGGAAGAAATATCATCTGTTTTCAGCTCCAGGTCCGGTCTTAGAACGTTTAACAAAGAAGATTTCCCCACACCCGACTGTCCGGCAAAAACAGATATCTCACCTTCCAGATAAGGCATCAGATCTTTAACGCCTTCTTCTGTTTCAGAGGAAGTCAGCAAAACATCATAGCCGGCTTTGCGGTAATCAGATGCATATTGCTGAATTTCCCTATACTCATTTTCATCTGCCAGGTCAATTTTAGTAATGCAGATGAGCGGCTTTATATGATTGAATTCAACAAGCACCAGGAAACGATCTAAAAGAGAAGTGCTAAAGCCCGGTTCAACAGCTGAAAAGACAAGGATGGCCTGATCAACATTGGCAATCGGCGGACGAATCAGCTCATTTTTCCGTTCCTTTACTTCTAAGATGTATCCTTCTGTATTACTTTCTGCCTGAAACACTACTTCATCACCGACAAGCGGTGTAACTTTATTTTTCCTGAAAACTCCGCGTCCGCGGCACTGAATGGTTTCATTTCCGCTTAATACATAATAAAACCCTGCTATGGCTTTAATAATTTTGCCCTCAGGCATAGCAACACTCCTTGCTTATGATTCTTCATCCGGATAAGGTATTTCCTTTTCCTCAAAAACCTGGCCGTCCCGCAGAACCTTATAAGAAGCATTCTGTCCAGGAGCGATTGTCAGATCAATTGGTATTACCACATCTTCATAGATCAGCTCTGTATGCATTGGTTCAGAACCTGTATTATTCAAATCCTTAATGATAATCTGAACTTCATTCGGCTCACCTTCTGCGGCGGGCTCATATGGAATGCTGATCTCAATATTTTCAGTCTTAGGAAGGAGTTCTTTTTTTCCTTTTGAAAGAACCACCGTCACCTTCTGTCCCCTTGTCAGATTTGTGCCCGGTGCCGGGTCCTGTTTGATGACCAAGCCTTCAGGGACTTCCTCATGGTATTCTTCTTCCCTATATTCTACTTTCAAACCGGAGGATTCTTCGTACTCCTGCAGACCCTTTTCGTTATAGCCGCGTAAATCTTTTAATGCTATTGGAGCCGGTCCTTTGCTCACAGTGAAAATCAATTCCGTATCCTCTGGAACGACAAGGTCGCCTTCTGATAAGTTTTGATCCAGGATGGTCCCAGCCGGCTCACTATCATTAGTTTCTTCGTTTTTCTCAATAGTTTTAAAATTTTTGCTTTCAAGCAGGCGGACAACATCATCATATTGCCTGCCTTGGTAATCTGCTAATTCAAATTTTTCTTTGCCGGAGCTTTCATAGATATCAATGGAGGTTCCCTCTTTGACAGTCCTGCCTGCTTTCGGATCTGTTTTAACTACCAGGCCTTCTTCAACATCCGGATCGCTGATCGGCTTTGTATCCCTAACTGTAAACCCTGCGGCAATCAGCTCTGCTACTGCATCTTCCACCTCTTTTCCGGATACATCCGGAACCTGAACATCCTTTGGCCCCATCAGATCAGGAAAAACGGTTATAGCCAGGATCCCTGTCACAATCAGAAATATAAAGACTGATACCAGGATGAACGGCCATTTCTTTTTCTTCTTTTTTTCTTTCTTCTTTTCAGGGAGAGGCTTTGCCACAGGCTGAGTATCTCCCTTGTGATCCTTTGCATGCACAAGGGTTTCGTCCATATTTTGATATGGGCGGTCATCTGTAATAACAGGAATAGCTTTTGTAGCATCATCGTCAATCGGCACTATGAACTTTTTTTCATCCAGTCTTTCGGGCTCAAGAGCTGTTCTGATATCTTCTTCCATTTCTTCAACGGTATCATACCTGTGAAAAGGATCTTTTGCTGTCGCTTTTAAAACGATATTTTCAACACTTTGCGGTATGGATGGGTTCCATCTCTTCAGGGAAGGCGTCTCCGATTGCAGATGCTTGAGTGCTATTGATACCGCAGATTCACCCGAGAAAGGAAGCCTTCCTGTCAAAAGCTCAAACATAACAATGCCAAGGGAATAGATATCAGACTTTCTGTTGGCCATTCCCCCTCTGGCCTGTTCGGGAGAAAGATAATGAACAGAGCCCAGCACTGAATTTGTCTGGGTAATGCTGGTAGCGCTTAGTGCCATGGCAATTCCAAAATCAGTAATCTTAACATTACCATGCCTGTCTATCAAAATATTATGCGGTTTAATATCCCGGTGTATGATATGGTTTTGATGTGCATGAGATATGGCTGAGGTCAGCTGTTTTAAAATTTCCAGGGCATCATCTATGCGAACAGGGCTGTTTTGCTGTATGTATTGCTTTAACGTTTGTCCATCTACATATTCCATCACAATATAATAGATTGAGTCCTCCTCGCCAACATCATAAATATTGACGATATTCGGGTGGGCTAAGCTGGTTGCAGACTGGGCTTCACGATGAAAACGGCGGATAAATTCTTCATCTTCGGCGAAGTCCATCCGAAGCACTTTCACGGCTACATCACGATCAAGAATCATATCATGGGCCAGGTAGACATTCGCCATGCCTCCTCCGCCGATCATATCAATAATTCTATAGCGGCCGCTTAATCTTCTTCCCTTAATCATCATTTATCATCCCGCTCTCATTGCTTTCATAATACTCAGCAATCACGAGCGTAATATTATCTTCGCCGCCATTATCATTGGCCTTATCAATCAGCACTGAAGCTTTTTCTTCCAGTGTACCTCCACTACTGAGGATTTCGCTCATTTCTGCCACAGATACCTTGTTGGACAATCCGTCAGAGCATAATAATAATAAGTCGCCTTCTTCAAATGTAATAGTTTTAATATCCATCTCAACAGCTGCTTCCGTTCCCAATGCTCTCAGCAGCACATTTTTTCTTGGATGATGCTCGGCATCTTCCTTTGTAATCTGCCCTGACCTTACAAGTTCATTCACCAGGGAATGGTCTTCCGTCAGCTGCTGAAAACCTGATTCATTTAAAATATAACATCTGCTGTCACCTATATTCGCAATAGTCGCAAAACGATCGGTACATATGGCAGCAACAACAGTAGTCCCCATACCTTCGCATTGTTCATTCACTTTTGAATGTTCATAAAGGATGGTATTAACCTCTGCAATATGCTTCTGCAGCCATCCTTCAGCTTCATCGGCAGTCTGAAAGTCATCTGTCTGATCCCAGAATCCTTTTAAACTTGTTAAAGTCATTTCGCTTGCCACATCGCCAGCACGGTGGCCGCCCATGCCATCTGCTACGATGGCAAGGCGCTGACCGCTGCTGTTCACATAGATGCCGCCATTATCTTCATTATGCTGCCTGACTTTGCCTCTATCTGTCCTGAAAACAGCTTTCATACTGTCACCTCGTCTCCTCTTTTCGCTCCTTTGCACGAAGTTGTCCGCATGCTGCATCTATATCGTGACCGTGCTCCCTGCGAATGGTTACATTAATGCCGTGATTCTTCAGTGTCTTTTCAAAAGCAAAAATCTGATCCTTGGGTGTTCTTACATAATCCCGTTCCGGCACATAGTTTACTGGAATCAGGTTAACATGGCACTTAACATTTTTTATTAACTCTGCCAGCTCTTCAGCATGTTCAACCTGATCATTTACCCCTCCGAATAAGCCATATTCGAAGCTTACACGTCTGCCTGTCTTATTTATATAATACCTGATTGAATCCATAAGGTCCGGCAGCTTATAAGCTCTATTTATAGGCATCAGGCGGCTCCTGATTTCGGTGTTTGGGGCATGTAGGGAAATCGCGAAATTAATCTGCATATTTTCATCTGCAAATTTATAAATTTTCGGGATGATTCCGCTTGTCGATACAGTTATATGGCGTGCGCCGATATTCAGCCCTTTATCATGGTTGATAATTTTAAGGAATGAGAGCATGCTGTCATAATTATCAAAAGGTTCACCGATACCCATAATGACAACTGAGCTGACCCGTTCATCTGTTTCATCAAGTGCCTGTTGTACTTTTACGACCTGAGCAACGATTTCTCCTGCTTCAAGATTACGTTTTAATCCGCCTAATGTGGAGGCACAGAATGTACATCCGATCCGGCAGCCCACCTGAGTGGTTACACATACTGAATTCCCATAGTCATGTCTCATCAGTACAGTTTCAATTGAATAGCCATCATGAAGTTCAAATAAGAATTTTATTGTTCCATCAGCAGACTCCTGCTGGATGATCGTTTTAAGGGTTGTCAGTGAAAAATCTGCTGATAGCATATCCCGCAGCCCTTTTGACAGATTCGTCATATCCTCAAATGATGTGACCCTCTTTGTGTAAAGCCAATCAAATATTTGCTCAGCCCTGAAGGCTTTCTCATTATTTTCTTTTAGCCATTCCTTCAGCTCATGAAGCTGTAAAGTATAAATGGATGGTTTTTGTTCTGCTGTAATTTTCTCTGCTGCTTTTTGTTCCATTTATTGCACCTTCTTTCTCAGACAGGAAATATAAAACCCGTCCGAACCAATATCCTGCGGCAAAACCTGCAGTTCAAAGCCATCTATTAATGAAGCAATTGCATCAGGCATCCGCTCCTGAACAGATAGATCTCCCTCAAATTCCGCATTGTCCTTTAAAAAAGCGTGAACAACATGCTGATTTTCTTCTTTGTCCACTGTACATGTACTATAAACAAGAATACCACCTTTTTTCAGTAAAGGTGAAACGGCATCCAATAGATTCCTCTGAATCTTATGGAGGTGATATAAATCTTCTTCTTTTTTGGTGTATTTCATATCAGGCTTTCTTCTCATAACTCCAAGGCCTGAACACGGGGCATCCACTAAAATGCGGTCAAAAGATTCTTTTTCATAATGCTCCTGGACTTTCCTGCTGTCAAGGGCAGTTGTCTTAATATTTGTTAATCCCAGTCTATCGGCATTATCATTTATCAGCCTAACTTTATGCTCGTGAAGGTCCAGTGAAATGACCTGACCGGTATTTTGCAGTTTTTCTGCTATATGTGTCGTTTTTCCTCCCGGAGCTGCACAGGCATCCAGTATCTTCTCATCGGGATTTCCTCCAAGGGCATAAGCAGCAAGCATGGAGCTTTCATCCTGAATAGTAATGAGTCCGTCTTTAAATACACGGGAATTAGCCAGATTGCCCCTCAAACATTTAATGGCAACTGGAATAAACGGACTTGGCTCCACATCAAATCCCTCTTCCTGAAGAAGTGACAGGCACTCCTCCCTTGAAGCCTTTACCTCATTTACCCTTGCTGTCTGCAGCGGGGCAGTTAAGTTTATTTCGCACATTTTCTTTGTTTCTTCAAAACCCAGCTGATCGGCCCATCTTTTTACAAGCCATTCGGGATGGCTTGTCTCAATGGAGAGGCGCTTCACCCTGTCCTCAATTTGTTCGGGATCTGGTAGGCCCTTCCTCTGAATGTTTCTCAGCACACCGTTGACCATGCCGGAAATTCCTTTATGCCCTCTCCGTTTTGCTATTTCTACTGCCTCATAAATTGCTGCCCGGTCAGGGATTTTATCAAGATAAACCATCTGATACAGTGTCAGCCTCAAGAGCTGATTTACCCAGCTTTCGATTTTTTTATTGCCTGCCAAAAAGGGCTGCAGGTAAAAATCGAGTGTCATCCGGCGCTGAAGGGTACCATATGTCAGTTCGGTAAGCAGCCCAATGTCCTTCTGGTCAATTTCATTCTTTTTTATGGCGTTATTAAGTAAAAGATTGCTGTAGGACTGATTTTTTTCAATCGCCTCAAGAAGCTCCATTGCCGTTTCTCTAACATTTTTCGTCTGTAGTTTTTTCATTCGATGTCTCCCAGACGGCCGCCGGCAGTCAGATTGGAACCTGCACCTCTTAAAAATTGTTCTGCCGGCATCTTTTTCTTTCCTGAAGGCTGCAGTTCAGTTATTTTAACCAATGTATCATTCCCTGAGGCCACAACGATTCCGTCTTCCTCAAGCCTGATGATGGTTCCCGGTTCTTCGCTTTTAGCATGTTTAACTTTCTCTGAATTCCATATTTTAACCACTTTGCCGTCAAATGTTGTATAAGCAACCGGCCATGGGTTTAACCCTCTAATGTGGTTATAGATTTCTTCTCCGGTTTTGCTCCAGTCGATTTTTTCCTGTTCTCTTTTAATGTTATAGGCAAAAGTGGCTTCTTCTTCATTTTGCTTAATGGGATTCAGTTCGTCATTCAGCAGTTTCGGCAGGGTTTCAGACAAAAGCTTGGATCCTGCCTCGCTAAGTTTATCGTGAAGAGTGCCTACTGTATCTGTTTCAGTAATCGGCACCTCAACTTGTGTTAATATATCGCCTGCATCCAGCTTTTCAGCCATATACATAATGGTGATGCCTGTTTTTTCTTTTCCCTGCAGAATGGAGTAATGAATGGGTGCACCGCCGCGCAATTCCGGAAGCAATGATGCATGAACATTTATACAGCCATACTTAGGCGCATCCAGAAGCGCCTTAGGCAAAATTTGCCCAAACGCTGCTGTGACAACAAGGTCTGGCTTAAGAGCAAGAACTTTCTCCAATTCATCCGGCTGGCGGATTTTTTCAGGCTGAATCACAGGGATGCCCTGTTTTTCAGCTTCGACTTTTACAGGAGGGGGAGTAAGGACCTTTTTCCTTCCAACCGGCCTGTCAGGCTGGGTAACCACTCCGATCACTTCATATCCATCGTCTATTATTTGCTTTAGTACCGGCACTGAAAAATCGGGTGTGCCCATAAAAACGATTTTTGTCATTCAGCTTCCAATCCTTCCAACTCTTCTTCATTCAAGTATCTTGTTACTTTTGAGGTAAATAGCACCCCATGTAAATGATCAATTTCATGGAGGATCGCTCTTGCCAGGAAATCCTCAGCCTCCAGAGTAAAAAATTTCCCTTTGCGGTCCTGTGCCTTTATTTTGACATATTCAGGCCTTGTAACTTCTCCATATAACCCCGGAAAACTCAAGCATCCCTCAGGGCCTGTCTGCTCCCCATCCGTTTCAAGAATTTCCGGATTGATCATTTCAATTGTTCCAAACTCATCATCTATATCAACAATGGCAATTTGCAGCTTTTGCCCAATTTGCGGAGCAGCAAGCCCGACACCATCGAATTCCAGCATCGTATCATACATATCATTTAACAATTTGCCAAGCTTCTTATCAAAGACTTTAACTGGTTCGCATTCTGCCTCCAGAATTTCAGCCGGATAAGTAACAATTTTTTTTACCGCCAAAACGTTTCCTCCATTTTTATCTATTTTCAACCAATTTGGGTTTATTCATAACCAGAAAAGCAGAAGCGCCTTAATGCACTCCTTCTAAAGCTGACTCTTTTAGAAACTACATTAAAATATATGGATTCAGGTCAATTGAGACAGTTAAGCCCCCTGAAGAAATTTCCTGCTGGTAATTATCCAGAATTTTTTTCAGCGTCTGGCCAAGTTCCGGCTCCCGCTTGTATTTTATCAGACATTGATACCGATATCTATTATTGATACGAGGTATCGGGGAGGCAACCGGACCAAGAACAATGCTCTCTGCAGATAATTTTGACTGAATGTACTGCGTGATCTTCTCGGTTACAGAAACAGCCTTCATTAATTCTTCGTGACTGACTGTGACAAGGGAGATATAGAAGAAAGGAGGATATCTATGAATTTTACGGACCATCATTTCTCTGTCGTAAAATTTATCGTAATCCTGCTCCCCCGCCAGCTCAATACTATAATGTTCAGGTGTGTAGGTCTGAATGATTACCTCACCCTCTAATTCATGCCTCCCAGCTCGCCCGCTTACCTGTGTCAGCAGCTGAAAGGTTTTTTCAGACGAGCGGAAATCAGGCAAGTGCAGCATGGTGTCTGCCGAGAGTACTCCCACTAAAGTAATATTGGGGAAATCAAGGCCTTTAGCAATCATCTGGGTCCCAAGAAGAATATCTGCATGTCCTTCCTGGAATTGATCGAGGAGCTTTTCATGTGCACCCTTCCTGCTGGTGGTGTCGACATCCATCCTTATTACCTTCGCTTCCGGCAGAATCTTTGCCAATTCCTCTTCCACTTTCTGCGTACCGATCCCAAAATAGCGTATATGCTCACTTTCACATTCCGGGCATGCATTTGGAACCGATGCCTCATATCCGCAATAATGGCATTTCATCTGCTGGTTATAACGATGATACGTCAAAGAAATATCACAATGCGGACAATTAATAACATATCCGCAGTCCCTGCACATAACAAATGAAGAGTGCCCTCTTTTATTTAAAAATAATACGATTTGTTCTTTTTTCTCAAGACGGTCTTTTATTTTTTCAAGGAGCTTCCTTGAGAACATAGACCGGTTTCCTTCTCGCAGCTCTTCCCGCATATCAATGATATCAACGGCAGGGAGAGCCTGATTGTTCATTCGGTTTTTGAGAGTGAGGATATGGTAAACTCCTTTTTGTGCCCGTGCGAAAGATTCCAATGAGGGAGTTGCACTGCCGAGCACCACAGGACATTTATGATTTTCCGCTCTTTTGATGGCAACGTCCCTTGCATGGTATCTTGGGTTTTCTTCCTGCTTATAGCTGGTTTCGTGCTCTTCATCAATTATAATAATTCCGAGGTTTTCAAATGGGGCAAAAATCGCCGAACGGGCTCCGACAACAACCTTGACTTCCTTCCGCTGAACCTTTCTCCATTCATCATACTTTTCTCCTGCTGAAAGGCCGCTGTGCATAACCGCAACCTGATCGCCAAACCTTCCTTTAAAGCGTTTGACCATCTGCGGAGTTAAAGAAATCTCAGGAACAAGGACAATGGCTTCTTTGTCATCCTCAAGCACCCGCTGGATGGATTGCAGATAAACCTCCGTTTTCCCGCTCCCTGTAACTCCATAGAGCAAAAAGGTTTCATGCCTGTTATCTTCAATAGAATCAAGGATGGGGATAATGGCATTTTTTTGTCCATCAGTCAAAGCGAGCGGTTCCGTTCTTTCGAATTCACGGTCTCCAAAAGGATTGCGGTAAATTTCCACGTCCTTCTGGCCAAGCAGCCCTTTTTGCAAAAGCCCTTTTAATGTAGAAGAAGTGATTCCAAGCAAGGAAAATAACTCTTTCTGATCGACCGGTCCTTCCTCCCGGAGAAAATACTCCAGCACTTCCTTTTGCTTAGTTGCATTGCCTGGAAGGTTTTGAAGGTAATCAGCAAGCTTTTCAGGGGGGGCGGCCGCAAACACCTGCTTGACTTTTTTCTTTTTCACCCGTTCTTTTACCTGGTAAATAATATCGATATTTCCATTGGATGCTTCCTTCTGAAGAAGCGGCAAAGCACCGCCCTTTACAGCATCATCCCAGGTGATTTCATCAGCATTATGAAAGAGTGCGCATACTTTTTCAGGGAGCAGCTTACGATCTGCATTTTCCGCCATGACAAGCTTCTTTTCATATTTTGCCTTCAATGCTGCAGGCAGCATTGCCTGAAAAGCTGAAATTTTGTAGCATAATGTTTTTTCTGTCAGCCAATCACCAAGATTCAAAAGCTCCTGATTAAGAACTGGATTTAGATCCATCGGCTCTAAAATGGATTTTAACTGCTGAAAATCCGACTCTTCTTTTAATCCTGTAACAAACCCCTGTATTTTCCTCGGCCCAAATGGAACAACCACCCTCATGCCGGGGAAAATGACACCTTTCAGATGAGATGGTATTTTATAGTCAAACGCCCGGTCAGTCTGTTTGGCAGGAACATCGACAATTACACTGGCTATGTTCATTCATGCTCATCCTTTAGAAGCTTCGAGGCTTCTTCAAGAATTTTTACAGCCACATCTTTTTTAGACATTAGCGGAAGTTTTTCCGACGACCCATCCTTTTTAAAAAGTGTAACAATATTAGTGTCAGTTCCAAAGCCGGCACCTTCAGCAGTTACATTATTGGCAACGATCATATCGGCGTTTTTCTTCATTAGCTTGCCCTTTGCATACTCTTCGACCTGTTCAGTTTCAGCCGCAAACCCTATCAGGATTTGCTTCTCCTTTTTTTGTCCCAGCTCGAACAATATATCCTTTGTTCTTTCAAGCTCCAATACTTCATCGCCGGGCTGTTTCTTCATTTTTTGCGCAGAAGCCACCTTTGGGCGATAATCGGAGACGGCAGCTGTCTTGATGACAACATCGGCATTAACAAATTCATTTAATGCCGCTTGATACATTTCTTCAGCAGATTCCACCTTTATCAGTTTTAATCCTGCAGGCGCATTAATTGAAACCGGGCCGGATATCAATATAACTTCAGCACCTGCAGAGACGGCAGCTTCCGCTATTGCATAGCCCATTTTCCCTGTAGAATGATTCGTTATATAACGGACAGGATCAATTTTCTCCCTCGTTGGGCCCGCAGTTATGACCACTTTTCGGCCAGTAAGCTCCAATCTGGAAGGCTTGAAAAATTCACTGATCGTTTCTGTAATTTTCTCAGGCTCTTCAAGCCTTCCTTTTCCAACATAACCGCATGCAAGATACCCTTCTGAAGGCTCTATGAATCTGCAGCCAAAACCATATAAGGTTTCAATGTTTTTTTGAACAGCGGGATGGCTGTACATATGCACATTCATTGCAGGTGCAATCCAAATCGGTGATGATGCAGCCAAAAGGGTTGTAGTGATCATATTATCTGCAATTCCATTGGCAAGCTTCCCGATCACATTTGCTGTAGCGGGAGCAACAAGAATTAAATCTGCCCAATCAGCCAGGTCGATGTGAGCAATTACCTTCGAGTCTTTTTCATCAAAAGTGTCTGTGTAAACATCATGTCTTGAAAGGGCCTGAAAAGTTAATGGTGCAACAAAGTTAACAGCCGATTCACTTAGGATCACTTTCACCTGCGCTCCTGCCTGTGTCAGTTTGCTTGTTAAGGCTGCAGCTTTATAAACAGCAATTCCTCCGGTTACACATAATAAAATCTTCTTTCCAGTCAGCATTATATGACCCCACCAATCTCAAAAATAATTCTTCTCTATAAAAAGGCCTGGCTATCTATTTCTATATAAAGCCTGGCCATTAATGGCAAATTGCTTTCATGATAGTTTTATTATGCAAGAAGAGCAGTGAATTTTCATCTAATAAAACCTCAAACAAAAATAACAACCTTTTGAAAGGTTGTTATTCAGCGATTTCACTCGTATGATTCATTGGCCGTTTTTTCGCCCAGGCGGTAATGAAGCTGGTCTGCATGTATTTCCTCAAGTGCTTTGCCCACATTTTTATGTGATTTGTATCTTTCAAGCTGCGGTTTGGCATTAAGCTGAAGCTTGCGTGCACGCTTGGCAGCAACTGAAACAAGTGAATATTTGGAGTCAATCTTTGTCATTAGGGAATCAATAGAAGGATAAAGCATATTTATTCTACCTCCAGCATTTTTTTATATTTAGGTTCTACACGTTCCCTGCGGCAGTGTTCAGCTACCACTATGGATTTTATTCTTTCACAGGCCAGATCGATTTGATCATTCTCTACAACATAATCATATAGATTCATCATTTCAATCTCTTCTCTCGCTGCATTCATGCGATTGTTGATGATATCTTCTGTCTCTGTCCCTCTCGTCACAATGCGGTTCTTAAGCTCTGACAGACTAGGAGGAACCAGGAAGATGAACAGGCCGTCCGGAAATTTCTCGCGTACCTGGCGGGCACCCTGAACTTCAATTTCAAGGAAAACATCTTTGCCGCGGTCGAGTGTTTCTCTTACATAATCAACCGGTGTGCCGTAGTAGTTCCCGACAAACTCTGCATATTCAAGCAGCTTATCCTGCCTGATGAGCTCTTCAAACTCCTCACGCGTCTTGAAAAAATAATCAACTCCATTGACTTCTCCCTCTCTCGGAGATCTCGTTGTCATAGAAATAGAATATTCAAACGCAGTATCAGACTGAGCAAATATCTCTTTTCTTACTGTTCCTTTTCCTACACCTGAGGGTCCGGATAGAACGATCAATAACCCTTTTTCTTTCATTTATAAAATCCTACCCTTCCTCAATAATTTCATCACGGTCATTTAATCGGTGTGCGACGGTTTCCGGCTGGACCGCAGACAAAATGACATGGTCACTGTCCATAACGATAACTGCACGAGTGCGCCTGCCATATGTAGCATCTATTAAAGAGCCCCGGTCCCGTGCGTCCTGAATAATCCGTTTTATAGGGGCAGATTCGGGACTGACTATTGATATAATCCGGTTGGCAGATACAATATTGCCAAAACCGATATTGATCAGCTTAATTGACATTTGGGTCCTCCAATCATCAGTTATTTAGTTTGACCCCCAGAGCCGGAATCTAAACAACTGCTATTCAATATTTTGAACCTGTTCCTTCATTTTTTCCAATAAACTCTTTATTTCTACCACTTCGGCAGCTATATCTGCACTATTTGCCTTAGAGCCGATCGTATTGGCCTCCCGGTTCATTTCCTGCAGAATAAAGTCGAGCTTTCTGCCTGCGGGATCTGTAAGCTGAAGTGTATGCTCAAACTGGCTTATATGGCTTTGCAGCCTTATCAGTTCTTCACTGATATCCGCTTTATCAGCGAATATTGCTACCTCTGTCAAAATTCTCGGTTCATCCACCTGGTCATCAAGAAATTCCTTCATACGCTTATGCAATCTTTCCTGGTAAAGCTGTGCAACCTTTGGTGCATACTCTCTCAGTTTGCTGACACTATTGCTTAAAAGACTAAGATGGCTGCGAAGATCTCTTTCCAGCTCATCACCCTCTGCTTTCCTCATTTGCATTAACTGCAGGCATGCCTCTTCAGCTGCAGAAAGGACCAGCTGGCTCATTTCCTCATTGCCGGACTCTTTCTCTTCAATGTCAATCAATTCTTCGCGAATGACATCACCGATGGATAGTTCCGTTTGAATTTGATACTTTGCTTGAATTGCAGTTATGTATTGATAATATTCATCTAATAGTTCCCAGTCAACATTTACTTTCCTGCTGGCCAGGACATCACCGTCAACGGTGATAAAAACCTCGATTCTTCCTCTTTTGATATGCCTATTAAGCTTTTTCTTTATTTTGTCTTCAATATGCATCAGCTGTCTGGGCATTCTTATTTGAAATTCGGAAAAACGATGATTTACAGTTTTGATTTCAACCGTAATGGAGCCTTGCCCGGAATCTTTCTTGCTTCTGCCATAACCAGTCATGCTTACTGCCATTTCTCACACTTCCTTTTGGGAAAAGCACAGCTTATAAAAAGCACTTACTTTCAGTTAGCGGCATGGTGCCTGTGCAGTTTATGTATAAAAATCAAGTAGTGATGGAGATTTATATGTTTGCGCAAAAAAGAAAGGTAATAGAGTTCTTCTCTACTACCTAAAGGATTATAACATATTTTATTTTGTTTTTCTTGCCAAAAATGTGCCTGCCAGTAAAAATGTTGGAATGGCTGAGAGTCCTGTGATCATAAACCAGTCGCGCAATTCAATAGGGACAGTGTGGAAAATTGGCTGAAGCGGCGGATAGTATATGACAATCAGCACTAAAACAAGGGAAGAGATGACTGCCCAGACTAAATATTTATTGCCTAATGGATTTCTTGAGAACACTGATTTTTCACTGCGGCAATCAAATACATGGATCAGCTGAGCCATAACCAATGTGGCAAACGCTACTGTCTGTGCGTATGCAAGATGATCCGGATTTGCCCGGTAGGCAAAAATAAACGCCAGTAATGTCACAAGGCCAATTAAGAATCCCCTTGAAACCACTTTCCAGCCAAGCCCTCTTGAAAAGACACCTTCCTTAGGACTCCTTGGTTTCCGCTTCATCACATTCTCCTCAGGCTGATCAAGGCCCAGAGCCATTGCAGGAAGCCCATCCGTTACGAGGTTCACCCAGAGAATCTGAATTGGCACTAATGGCAGCGGAAGGGCCAGAAGCATAGCAAACAGCATTACCAGAATCTCGCCAACATTTGATGCAAGCAAATACCTGATGAACTTGCGGATATTTTCGTATATATTTCTTCCTTCTTTTATCGCGGCTTTTATGGTAGCAAAATTATCATCAAGCAATACAAGTGCAGATGCCTCTTTAGCAACATCTGTGCCTGTAATGCCCATTGAAATGCCAATATCTGCTGCTTTAATGGCCGGAGCATCATTGACTCCATCACCTGTCATGGCAACGATATGACCTCTATTCTGGAGAGCCTTGACGATTTTCAATTTATGCTCGGGAGATACTCTGGCAAATACTGCGACATCCTCAACCACATCTTCGAGGTCTTCTACAGACATCTCCGCAAGGTCTTTTCCCTGAAGTACTTTGGAACCTTCTGTTAAAATGCTTAACTGTTTGGCAATAGCCTGTGCTGTAATCACATGATCTCCTGTGATCATGATCGTTTTAATTCCTGCTTCCCTGCATTCCTTGACTGCTTCTTTAACCTCCGGCCTTGGCGGATCAATCATCCCCTGCAGCCCAATAAAAGTTAATCCCTTCTCCGCCTCTTTTTCATCAAGAATGACATTCTTAGACGGGATTTCTTTATAGCCAATCGCGATGGTTCTTAATGCTTGTGAAGCCAAATCTTCAATGGCTGCCTGAATTTCACCAGAAAGCTCCCTCGAAAGAATCTGCCGCCTTCCCTCCCAAAGAACCGATTCGCTTTTCCCGACTAAGACATCGGGAGCACCTTTGGTAACAATAAATTGTCTTCCATTATGATCCTTTACCACAACACTCATCATTTTTCTGGCAGAGTCAAACGGAAACTCATTAATAATCTGAAATTGATTCAGGAGACTGCTCCTGTTATAACCGGCTTTCATGGCTGCTACAAGGAGAGCACCTTCAGTTGGGTCACCGTCAATCACAAACTCATTATTTTTCTGCTGTATTTCCGCATGATTGCATAACATGCCAAACATCAGCATCTGCTGGAGCGATTTATCACTTTTCGGTTCAATTTGGCTCTCATTTCGATAAAACTGCCCTTGCGGTTCATACCCGACTCCATCAACTCTCCATTCTTTTCCTCCGCTCCAGAGATGGGTGACGGTCATTTTGTTTTGGGTCATGGTTCCGGTTTTGTCTGAACAAATAACAGATGCACAGCCAAGAGTTTCAACTGCAGGAAGTTTCCGTACGATTGCCTTTTTCCTGATCATTCTTTGAACTCCAAGCGAGAGCGCCACCGTGACAATGGCAGGCAGCCCTTCTGGAATTGCCGCAACAGCCAATGAGACACCAGCAAGGAACATTGTATATAATTCCTGTCCCTGCATCACACCTGCCGCAACAACGAGAACTGTAAGGAAAATCGCTGCGGTAATGAGGATTTTGCCGAGCTGTTCCAATCTCCGCTGGAGCGGTGTGGTCATGGTTTCGGCATTTTGCAGAAGATCAGCAATTTGTCCCATAGCGGTATTCATCCCTGTTCCGACAACCACACCCAATCCATTGCCGCGGGTCACCATTGTACCCATAAAAGCCATATTTTCCATATCGCCAATAGCGAGGTTAGGCGTTTTCAGGGATCCGGTCCTCTTTTGAACAGGCAGCGACTCTCCCGTTAAAGCAGACTCCTCAATCTCAAGGCTATTGGATTCTACTATTCTTACATCTGCACCCACTCTGTCGCCCGTAGAAAATTTAAGCAGATCCCCGACTGCCACTTCTTTGGAAGGAATTTTCCTCCACCCTCCATCCCGAAGTGCAATTACTTGGGGAGCGGATAACTCTTTAAGTGCACTCAGCGACTTTTCCGCTTTCCTTTCCTGAAAGAAGCCCAGAAATCCATTTATGATTACAATTGCAATAATAGCAATTGCATCAATATATTCACGAAGCAGCCCCGAAATCAAGGTGGCAGCTAATAAAACAAGAACCATGAAATCTTTAAATTGACTAAAAAATAAGAGTAAAGCAGACTGCTTTTCTCCCTCTTTCAATTCATTAAAGCCATATTGTTTGTGGCGTTTTTTTACATCATCCTCTGTTAAGCCTGCCTTAATGTCTGTATTTAAGGCCTGCTCAACCTCCCTTTCATTCATTTCATGGAACTTCATCCGGACATCACACTTCCTCCTTTGTGGTTTGAGAAAAGCCATGAGTGCCTGGGTGCAGGGTAATATCATCGAGAAAAATCCCGTAAGCACTCACAGCCAGACTTTAAGGGAATCCGCCAGATGGCAGACTATCCTCTTCTGCTAAAACAAGGCAGAGTTGTCCAATCTCACTCTAAAGAAAGCATATTCAGCCCTGTCCAAAAAAATGCTATTATTAATAA
>NZ_NPDG01000001.1:0-50833 GCF_002272225.1 Bacillus sp. 7894-2 | reverse complement strand
AGACAGCATTAGAAAAGCGGAAGGCGCCTTGTAAAGGTCAAAGCTAAGTCTAAAAACTTGATTTTTATTATTTAAATGAAAGAATAATGTATATCTAAAACAAGAAATAAGCTGTAATTTATAATAGAAGAGGATGTTCCGATATGTCATTTGATGGTTTGTTCACAAGAGCTATGACGAAAGAGCTCATAGATACTTTAAAGGGTGGCAGAATCAATAAGATTCAGCAGCCATATAAAAATGAAATTATTTTAGTTGTGAGGGCAAACGGGAAGAATCACAGGCTTTTGCTGTCAGCCCATCCAAGCTATGCGAGAGTGCAACTGACGAATGAAACACATGAAAACCCTTCAGAGCCGCCGATGTTCTGCATGCTTTTAAGAAAGCACCTGGAAGGCTACATACTTGAAGATGTCCATCAAATCGGGCTTGACCGTATTATCGTGTTTGAGGTGAAAGGCAGGAATGAGATTGGCGATACATCTTATAAACAGCTGATTGTTGAGATTATGGGCAGGCACAGCAATATTACGCTCGTGGATAAATCCCGCAATATTATTCTCGACAGCATCAAGCATGTTTCTTTTGCCGTTAATAGCCATCGTGCGATTTTGCCCGGACAGGAGTACTTACTCCCTCCATCTCAGGATAAAATGAATCCTTTCGAGGCGGATGAAGAAGCTATACTGCGTAAGATTGATTTTAACAGCGGGAAAGTTGATAAACAGCTTGTGGCGGGTTTCTCCGGAATCTCACCGCTTTTTGCAAAAGAAGTGATGCACCATGCAGGCCTTGTAAACAGGACAACTGTTCCTAAGAGTTTCCAGCATTTTATTGACTTGCTGAAAATCCATAGAATAAGGCCGGCCATTACAGAAGGGGAAAATAAAGAAAGCTTTTATTTATTGCCCCTCCAGCATTTAAAAGGGGAAAGCCGGGAGTTTAATTCCCTAAGTGAAATGCTGGACCGCTTTTATTTTGGCAAAGCCGAAAGAGACCGGGTCAAACAGCAATCCAATGATCTTGAACGGTTTATAGTAAATGAGAAAGAAAAGAATGAAAAGAAAATTGATAAGCTGAAAATAACCCTTCATGAAGCGGAAAATGCCGATAAACATCAATTATATGGGGAATTGATCACGGCGAATATTTATGCGATTCAAAAGGGAATGAAGGAAGCAGAAGTCATCAATTATTACGATGAAAATGGCGCTTCAGTCATCATTCCATTGGATCCTCAGAAGACTCCTTCCGAGAATGCACAAAAATATTTTACAAGATACCAAAAAGCAAAAAATGCCATAATTGCAGTAAAAGAGCAAATCAAGAAAGCAGAAGAGGAAGCGGCATACTTCGAGTCTCTACTTCAGCAAGTAGAAACGGCATCTACAAGAGACATTGCCGAAATAAGAGAAGAGCTTACTGAAGGCGGTTATATCCGTGAAAGGCAGAAACGGGGAAACAAGAAACAGCAAAACCTAAAGCCTGTTTTGGACCGTTATACTGCCACTGACGGAACGGAAATTCTAGTTGGGAAAAACAACAAGCAAAATGACTATTTAACGAACAAATTAGCCGGAAGGGATGAAATCTGGCTGCATACAAAAGATATCCCCGGTTCACATGTGGTGATTCGAAGCAAGGAGCCGGCAGAAGATACAATTCTTGAAGCTGCATCCCTCGCAGCTTACTTCAGCAAAGCACGCAATTCAAGTTCCGTACCTGTTGACTTCACCCAAGTCAGGCATGTGAAAAAACCAAGCGGTGCTAAACCCGGATTTGTCATATATGACAATCAGCAGACAGTTTACGTTACACCTGATGAAGAAACGGTCCTGTCCTTAAAACAAAATCTTTAAAGAAATGAAAAAGCAAGCTCCGATGCTTGCTTTTTTCATTGACTAAAACTGAATTGCTTTGCCCCACTCAGCTGGGTCTTTTCGCCATTCAATCAGCTTATTCATATCCTCTTCCTGGATATAGCCCTTTTCAACAGCTACCTCTGTCAGAGCTTCAATATCAGTCAGAGTATATGCTTCTATGTGCTCTTCGGCCAGCATTTCTTTTCCTTTTTGAAGCTGGTATGTGAAGATGGCCGCCACACCCAGCACTTCACAGCCTGCTTCTCTTAAAGCCTTGACAGCAGTAATGGCACTTCCACCAGTTGAGATCAGATCTTCAACAACAACAACCTTCTGGCCTTTATCAGCTTTGCCTTCAATTTGCTTTCCTTTTCCATGGCCCTTGGCCTTGGAGCGGACATAGCACATTGGCAGTTCCATATTGTCACTGACCCAGGCTGCATGCGGAATGCCCGCTGTGGCTGTCCCTGCAATTAGTTCTGCTTCAGGAAATTTATCTAAAATGATAGCCTGAAGGCCGGCAGCAATTTCTTTTCTGATTTCAGGAAAAGACAGTGTCAAACGGTTATCGCAATAAATGGGGGAACGAAGTCCTGAGGACCATGTAAACGGATCGTTTGGGTTTAATGCTACAGCCTTTATATCCAGTAATTTTTCTGCTATTTTATGCTTCATTCAGAACACCCTCCCATGATTGCTTGCATTGAATATACTTTTCGAATGGATTTTCAGCTCCGGTAATCGACCTTCCCACCACAATGGCTGAAGCCCCTTCTTTTCTTGCGAATTCAGGTGTGGCCACTCTCTTCTGATCTCCATGATCGTCTGATGACAGGCGTATTCCCGGTGTTACAGTCAAAAAGGCAGAGCCTATTTTCGAACCTATCGTTCTTGCCTCAAAGCTTGAACATACTACACCATCAAGTCCGGCTTCTTTGGCGAGTTTTGCATAATGAAGAACAGATTGGTTTAATGAAACAGGAATTAATTGCTCTGAATTCATTTGCTGTTCCGATGTACTTGTCAGCTGTGTCACAGCAATACAAGATGGCCTTTTTCCGGTGCTGCCTGCCTCCAGTCCTTCACAGGCTGCTTCCATCATGGCTTTTCCTCCTGCGGCATGCACATTAACCATATCGCATCCTATTCCCGCAAGACGCTTCATGGCACTTTTTACTGTATTCGGAATATCATGAAGCTTGAGATCAAGGAAAATATCGTGCCCTTGTTCTTTTAAATCGTGAACAATGGAAGGTCCCTCCTGGTAAAATAACTCCATGCCGACCTTAAGAAATAACTTTTCATTTTCAAAGTTTTTCAGAAAATGATGAACTTCCTGTTTTCCTGGAAAATCAAGAGCAATAATGAGCGGCTTTTTCATGTTTCTTCCAGCTCCTTCCTGTGCATTCGCTAATATGTTCATAGCCGAGCTTCTCAATAAGTTCCGGCAGCTCTCTGATAATTTTCGGACACACAAAGGGATCTACGAAGTTAGCTGTTCCAACCGCTACTGCACTTGCCCCTGCGTAGAAGTATTCGATGACATCCTCTGCAGATTCAATTCCTCCCATACCGATGATCGGAAGGGATACCTGCTGGCTCACTTCATAGATCATCCGGAGGGCTACTGGCTTAATAGCTGGTCCTGAAAGCCCGCCTGATTTATTTGCCAGAATCGGATTGCCGGTTTTTAGATCGATTCTCATGCCAACAAGCGTGTTGATCATTGTCAAACCGTCCGCTCCGCCATCTTCTGCTGCTTTAGCCATTTCTACAATATTTGTGACATTTGGCGAAAGCTTCACATAGACAGGTACTTCAGAAACCTCTTTTACTTTTTTCGTTAGATTTTTTGCAATTTCCGGAATAGTGCCAAATGCAATTCCGCCTGTTTTCACATTTGGGCATGAGATGTTGAGTTCAAGTGCATGTACATTTGGGCTTGCAGAAATTTTCCTGGCAACCGCAATATAATCCTCTTCCTGCGAACCGGCTACATTGGCAATGATCGGTACATCGTATTGTTCAAGCCATACTAATTCTTCATTTACCACTTTTTCCAGGCCGGGATTCTGCAGACCAATTGCATTTAGCATCCCTGCAGATGTCTCAGCCACTCTTGGTGTCGGATTTCCAAATCGGGGCTCTAAAGTCGTCGCCTTTATCATAATTGCGCCCAATTGGCTCAAATCATACAGCTGGCTGAATTCCCTTCCGAAGCCAAAGCATCCTGATGCAGGCATGATTGGATTTTTCAATTCCAGACCAGGCAGACTGACGTTTAATGAATTCATAGGACTACCTCCCCTGCTTTAAAGACCGGTCCGTCACTGCAGACTTTTTTATAACTGTAACCTTCCGGGTCATCCCCTGTATGGCAGACACATGCAAAGCATGCCCCGATGCCGCACCCCATCCGTTCTTCCAATGACAGGAATACCTTTTTATGAGGGAACTGATTTTCAAGCGCCTTCAGCATCGGCGTCGGGCCGCAGGAATATAAAACATCGAAATCAATATTCAACCGATTAATAACATCTGTAACAAAACCCTTCATTCCTACGCTTCCATCAACTGTAGCCAGGTAGGTCTCGCCCAGCCGGGAAAACTTTTCCTCATAAAATACCGCGCCGGCCGATTGAAAACCCAGGACGTGAATCACCTTAACGCCGCGGTTAACAAGCTGATTGGATAGTTCATATAAAGGGGGGACTCCGATTCCTCCCCCTACAAGAAGTGCCGTCTCTCCCCGGCCAGCTTCACTGATCGGAAACCCATTTCCAAGCGGTCCCAGTACATCAGTGTAATCACCAGGTTTTTTTTCTGAAAGCAATGCCGTTCCTCTGCCTTCAGCACGGTAAATCATTTTAAACTGGCTTTCATCAGGTGAAATTTCTGCAATGCTGATAGGCCTTCTCAGCATGGGATCATAGCCCTCCGATATTTTTAAATGGACAAATTGCCCGGGCTCTTTCATTTCATGAACAAGCTCACCTTGAAGGGTGAGCTCGTAAATGTTTTCGGCCAGTTTAATTTGTGTTATTACTTTACATTGTTCCTGTCTGATCAAGATAAAACCGCCTCCCGGACTTCTTCTGGTTTATCCATCGCGTCTGCTGAAAAATTCATTGATTCGATTACTTGAAGGATTGCTTCTGCCGTATCAAGTGAAGTTAGGCATGGCACGCCATTTTCCACTGATTCACGGCGGATGCGGAAGCCATCTCTGGCAGGCTGTTTTCCTTTTGTTAAAGTATTAATAACAAATTGCGCTTCGCCATTTTTTATGACATCCAGAAGGTTAGGACCTTCCGAGCCGATTTTCCCAGTCACTTTTACAGGTATGCCTTCAGTTTTCAGGAATAAAGCCGTTCCGCTTGTCGCCATTAGCCTGTAACCGATGGATACAAATCTTTTTGCCAGCTGCAGAGCTTCTTCCTTATCCTTGTCGGCGACAGTCATTAGTACAGTTCCAAACGGCTGGATTTTCATGCCGGAAGCAACAAGACCTTTATAAAGGGCTTTTTCAAGCGTGGAATCTTTCCCCATAACTTCACCAGTTGACTTCATTTCTGGCCCTAAAGTGATGTCTACTCTTCTTAATTTTGCGAAAGAGAACACAGGCACTTTTACGAACACGCCTTTTCTCTCCGGAATAAGGCCGGACCCAAAGCCCTGCTGAGCAAGAGTTTGGCCCATGATAACCTTTGTGGCGATCTTAGCCATTGGCACATTTGTAATCTTGCTCAAAAAAGGAACTGTCCGGCTTGAACGCGGGTTGACTTCCAGGACATATACTTGTCCTTTAGCCACTACATACTGGATATTTAGCAGACCTATAATGCCAAGTCCTTTGGCCATCTTCTCCGTGTACTCAACAAGCTTGTTTTTGATTGCTTCTGATATATTTTGCGGAGGATAGACTGCAATGGAATCTCCTGAGTGTACTCCAGCTCTTTCTATATGCTCCATGATGCCTGGAATGAGCACATTTTCCCCATCCGAGATAGCGTCCACTTCAATTTCCTTTCCAGTCAAATATCGGTCAATTAATACTGGATGCTCCGGGTTAACTTTTACAGCATTTTCCATATAGTATAGAAGCTCATCTTCTTTATAAACGATTTCCATGGCTCTTCCGCCAAGTACATATGATGGCCGGACGACCACTGGATATCCGATTTCACCGGCAATCGCTACTGCCTGTTCCACTGACAGGGCAGTCTTTCCTTTAGGCATTGGGATGCCAAGCTCTGCAAGAGCTTGCTCAAATTTATCCCGGTCTTCTGCCCGGTCTAAACTTTCAAGTGAAGTTCCCAGAATTTTTACGCCTCTTTCAACCAGATCTGCTGCAAGGTTAATAGCCGTTTGACCGCCAAATTGCACAACTACACCTTCCGGTTTCTCAAGATCGATAATGTGCATGACATCTTCAATTGTTAGCGGCTCAAAATAGAGCTTATCGGAGATGCTGAAGTCAGTAGACACTGTTTCAGGATTATTATTAATGATGATTGCTTCATATCCTGCTTCCTTGATGGCCCATACCGCGTGTACAGTTGAGTAATCAAACTCCACTCCCTGCCCGATCCGGATTGGTCCTGAGCCCAGAACGACAACACTTTTTCGGCCAGTTACTTCCGATTCGTTCTCATCTTCATAAGTTCCATAGAAATACGGGGTTTCCGATTCAAATTCCGCTGCACATGTATCAACCATTTTATAAACCGGTACAATATCATGTTCTTTTCTCCAGCTGTATACTTCCATCTCATTTGAATCCCACAGCCTGGCAATTACCAGATCGGCAAAGCCCATTTCCTTTGCAGCTTTCCCTGTTTCAGGGTCAAAAGGATTTTCAGTTAGTACATTCTCAAAATCTATGATTTTCTTAATCTTATAAAGGAAGAATAAATCAATTTTGCTCCATTCATGGATCGTCTCGATAGTGATTCCCCTTCTGATGGCTTCACCGATATAAAACAGACGTTCATCTCCAGCTTTACGGATTCGCTTTTCGATCAATTCATCAGAAATTTGGCCGGCATCCTTCAGTTCAAGATGATATATGTTTGCTTCAAGTGAACGTACTGCTTTCAGGAGAGATTCTTCAAAAGTCCGCCCTATCGCCATTACTTCTCCTGTAGCCTTCATTTGGGTGCCAAGCGAACGGTTTGCAGATTCGAACTTATCAAACGGCCAGCGCGGGATTTTTGAGACAATATAATCCAATGCCGGTTCAAAGCAGGCATATGTTTTTCCTGTCACAGGATTCATCATTTCATCAAGTGTCAGCCCTACCGCTATCTTGGCTGCCAGTTTGGCAATCGGATAACCTGTCGCCTTTGAAGCTAGTGCAGATGAGCGGCTTACACGCGGGTTGACTTCGATAATGTAATAATTGAAGCTATCCGGATCAAGCGCCAGCTGCACATTGCATCCTCCTTCAATCTCGAGGGCGCGGATAATTTTTAATGAAGTGTTTCTCAGCAGCTGATATTCACGATCACTCAAAGTTTGGCTTGGCGCTACAACGATTGAATCTCCCGTATGAACACCTACCGGGTCAAAGTTTTCCATATTACAGACAACAATCGCATTGTCATTGGAATCCCTCATCACTTCATACTCAATCTCCTTAAAGCCTGCAATACTCTTTTCAAGCAAACACTGTGTAACAGGGCTATTCTTTAAGCCGCTGGTCACAATTTCGATTAGCTCTTCTTCATCATGGCAAATTCCCCCGCCTGTTCCCCCCAATGTGAAAGCAGGGCGTACAATGACCGGATAGCCAATCCTGTTTACAAATTCATATGCTTCATCCAGGTTATGAATAATTTCACTTTCAGGCACTGGTTCGCCAAGCTCATTCATCAAGTTTCTAAAAAGGTCCCGGTCTTCCGCCTTTTGGATAGCAGATAATTTTGTACCCAGGATTTCAACCCCGCATTCTTCCAAAACACCTGATTCAGCAAGCTCTACTGCCAGGTTTAATCCCGTCTGTCCCCCAAGAGTTGGAACAAGCGCATCAGGACGTTCTTTCCGGATAATGCGGCTGACGAATTCCAGCGTAAGCGGCTCTATATATACCGCATCAGCAATCTCGGTATCTGTCATAATGGTAGCAGGATTTGAGTTTACAAGAATTACGCGGTAGCCTTCCTCTTTCAAAGCAATGCAGGCCTGTGTTCCGGCATAATCAAACTCTGCTGCCTGCCCGATGACAATTGGTCCTGATCCGATTACTAAAATGCTTTTTATATCTGTACGCTTTGGCATGCTGCAGCACCTTCCTCTTTATGTGATTCAATCATTTGCAAGAATTGTTCAAATAATCCGTTTGCATCCTCCGGACCCGGTGAAGCTTCAGGATGATATTGCACAGTGAATGCAGGGACTTCTTTATGCTTTAAGCCTTCAATTGTTCCATCGTTTAAGGCGATATGTGTTACTTCAAGCGGAGTACCAGTAATTGAACTTTCTTCTACTGAGTATCCATGGTTTTGAGATGTTAAAGCGACTTTTCCGGTTTGCAGATCTTTTACCGGATGGTTTGAACCGCGATGGCCGAATTTTAGTTTTTCTGTATTGGCACCGCAAGCAAGGGCAAAAAGCTGATGTCCCAGACAAATTCCGAAAATCGGTACTTTTCCTAGCAGTCCTTTAATCATTGTGATGGCTTCAGGAACATCTTTCGGGTCTCCAGGGCCATTTGAAAGCATAACACCATCCGGGCTCATGCTGAGTATTTCTTCAGCTCCTGTGTTATAAGGCACAACAATTACATCACAATCCCGTTTGTTCAATTCTCTTAAGATCCCGTGTTTCATGCCGAAATCTACAAGGACTACCCTTCTGCCGCGGCCAGGGCTCGGATAAGGTGTCCCAGTAGACACTTGCTTAACCTGATCGTTTCGCAGCTTGGTTGCCCGCAGTTTTTCAATGATTACTTCGGGGTTTTCACTTATGCTGCAAATTGCGCCTTTCAGCGTACCATGCTGCCTGATAATTCTTGTTAATTTCCTGGTATCAATGCCAGCAATTCCAGGGATGTTTTTCATCTTAAAATATTCTTCAATCGATTGTTCATTTCTCCAGTTTGAAGGAAACTCGCAGGCTTCTTTCACAATGAAACCTGAAATTGCCGGGGAGATCGATTCAAAATCGTCTCTGTTAATCCCATAATTTCCGATTAAAGGGTATGTCAAGGTTACGATTTGGCCGCAGTAGGATGGGTCAGACAGGATTTCCTGATAACCCGTCATTCCAGTATTGAATACTACTTCTCCAATCGAATTCGCATCACTTCCGAATCCCTTTCCAATAAAAATTGTTCCGTCTTCCAGAATCAGCTGTTTTTTCATGCTTTTACACTCCCTCTGTTCCAAACAATTTTTCCGCCTGCTATTGTCACTACCGGCCAGCCTTTACAATCCCAGCCGGTAAATGGCGTATTTTTCCCTTTTGATAAAAACTGAGCAGGATCTATCTTTTCCTGATGGTTCAGGTCAAGCAGGACAAGATCTGCTAATTCACCAGCTTCCAATTTTCCTGATTGAATGCCGAATGCCTCTGCCGGCTTGATTGTTAAGTAGTCAATCAGCTGCTTTAGTGTGAATATCCCCTTCTCAACGAAGTGGGTGTAAAGAAGCGGAAAGGCAGTTTCAAGTCCGACAATCCCGAAAGGCGCCAGCTCCATCCCTTCTTCTTTTTCTGCTGCTGTATGTGGTGCATGGTCAGTTGCGATGAAATCAATCGTGCCGTCCAGCAAGCCTTCGATTAAGGCAGATCGGTCGTCTGCTCCTCTTAGAGGAGGATTCATTTTAAAGTTGGCATCAAGGCCTGGAATATCCTCTTCACTAAGAAGGAGATGATGAGGCGTCACCTCAGCTGTAACCTTAATGCCTGCACGCTTTGCATCTCTCACCACCCTGACGGACTCTTTTGTGCTGATATGGCACACATGATAGTGGCAGCCAGCTGCTTCGGCAAGAAGCACATCCCTTGCGATTTGCACTGATTCACAGACGGAAGGAATACCATTTAAACCATTCTCTTTAGCAAAAACTCCATCATGTACAGAACCTTTGTTAATGAGGGTATTTTCTTCGCAGTGGGCCACAATCGGCATGCCGATCTCTGCCGCATTTTTCATTGCCTGCAGCATCATCGCTGCTGATTGCACCCCGACTCCATCATCTGTAAAAGCAAACGCTCCAGTTTCTTTCAGCGCTTTAAAATCGGTCAATTCCTGGCCAAGCTCGCGGATTGTAATCGATGCATACGGCAAAACCTTGACCGCCGCAGTCTCTTCAATTCGGCTGTTCAATTTTTCAAGCTGTTCTTTTGTATCTGGTACTGGACGAGTATTTGGCATCGCAGCAACTGTTGTGAAACCACCTTTAGCAGCTGCCTTTGTGCCAGTTTCAATGGTTTCTTTCTTTTCACCGCCAGGTTCACGCAAGTGCACGTGCAGATCTATAAATCCTGGTGCAATGAGCAATCCCTCTGCGTCAATTACTTCCTGTGCCTCATTCCCAACGCCTGCACCTATCTCAGCGATTTTTCCTGACTTTATGTAAATGTCCGTTTTTTCAAGGTTCCCTTCTTTAGTAAGCAACTGGCCATTTTTTATTAATGTTGACATGTTTAGCTCCCCCTTCAATATGTTCAATTGATCTTTTTAATACAGCCATTCGAATGTACACACCATTTTGCATCTGCTTGAAGATTCTGGAGCGCCCGCATTCTACTAAACAATCTGCTATTTCAACACCCCGGTTTACAGGTGCCGGATGCATAATTATGCTGTTTGGCTTCATTGTTCTTTCACGCTCTTCTGTAAGGCCGTATGCCAGGTGATATTCTTCAGCAGTTTGTTCAGCTTTCGATTCATGCCGCTCATGCTGGATTCTCAGCAGCATGACAACATCAGAAGTTTCTATAGCTGTGTCAACATCTTCATACATTCCATTCTCAAGCAATTCTTCATTAAACCATTCTTTTGGACCTGAAAAAACAACCTTTGCACCGAGCCGGACAAGTGCATCTGCATTGGATCTTGCGACACGGCTATGTGCGATATCACCAATAATGGCTACTTTTAATCCTTCAAAGGATCCGTATTCCTGCTTAATCGTCAGCAGATCCAGCAGTGATTGTGTTGGATGGTGCCCGCAGCCATCCCCAGCATTCAAGATGGACACACCGCTTTTATCTGCCAATTCGTCAAAGTAGCGATCCTCGCTATGGCGGATGACGACTGCATGCACACCGATCGCTTCCAGCGTTTTGACTGTGTCGTATAATGACTCACCCTTGGATACACTTGATGTGCTTACTTCAAAAGGAATTATGTCCAACCCAAGTCGCCTTTCCGCCACTTCAAAGCTGCATTTAGTTCTTGTGCTATTCTCAAAGAAGAGGTTAGCGACAAAAACCTTTTGTTCAGGAGTCCATGTTCCGCCGTTTAAAAAATATTGCGCATCTTCAAGAATTTTATTGATTTCTTTAATTTCCAACTCTGAGGTAGTGAGCAAATGTTTCATTTTTTATCCTCCTCTTCAAAAAAAGCACCCTGCCGATTTGGTCAGGGTGCTGCAAAGTTGAGGCAGCCGGATATACGGATTCACTGATACCGTATAGCCAGGTTTGCCGCCAACACCCTTTTAAGCCTCTCGGGACTTAGTTAAAAAGCATTAAGCTACATTATTTTTTTTTTCGTTTTCTGTTTCAAACATATCTTCCTTAGCCTCTTCCCTGCCAGGGAGAATCAGGTTCAAGAGAACACCGCTTATAGCTGCCAGTGCCATTCCTTCCAGTTTGAATGCCCAAATCTCGATATGAGCTCCGCCAATTCCCAGGACAAGGATGACTGATGCGATAACCAGATTGCGGTTGTTTCCAAAATCCACTTTGCTGTCAACCAGCATTCTTAATCCTGATGAAGCGATGATCCCGAACAGCAGGATCGATACGCCGCCCATTACTGGAGTAGGGATCGAGCTGATCAGTGCTGTCACCTTGCCGATGAATCCGAAGATGATGGCGATGACTGCAGCACCCGCAAGTACATAGACACTGTAAATTTTCGTAATGGCGAGTACACCTATGTTTTCACCGTATGTTGTCTTTGGCGGACCCCCGATTAATGCCGAGATCATTGTTCCTGTTCCATCAGCAAGTATGGAGCGGTGAAGACCCGGTTCTTTAATGTAATCTTTACCAACTACTTTTCCAAGGACAAGCTGATGACCGATATGTTCTGAGATTGTGACAACAGCTACTGGAATCATTAGAAGCGCTAGATCCAGGGTTATCCTCACTTCATAATCAGCGAACGGGAATAAGAATTCCGGCATTTCGAACCAGGCTGCCTGCTGTACAAGCGAGAAGTCGATCAGGCCCACAGCCAGTGAGTAAACATAGCCGATGATGATCCCCGCCAGAATCGGCACCATACTGAGCATACCTTTTGCATAGATGGAAAAGATGATGGTTGCACCTAAAGTGATAAGCGCTGCTGAAAAATGAAGCATGCTGTATTCACCAGTTTCAGGATTGTTCATAGCCATCCCGACTGCTGTCCCTGCTAATGCCAATCCGATTACAATGATCACAGGTCCTACCACAATTGGCGGAAGCAAATTCATAATCCAGCGGTAGCCTGCTTTTTTGATGATCAGGGCTACTGCCCCATACACAAGTCCAGCCATGAAGCTGCCGATCATGGCAGCACCCGGGCCACCGGCTGCTTTGGCAGCTATGATCGGGGCAATGAATGCGAAAGATGAACCAAGGTATGCCGGCACCTGCCATTTTGTAATGATTAGAAAGGCTATCGTTGCCAGTCCGCTTGAGATTAGCGCAATGGCAGGATTTAATCCTACTAAGTATGGTACAAGTATAGTGGCTCCGAACATTGCGAATAAATGCTGTAAACTTAATGTCAGCCAATGGGCTGGTTTTGGAATATCCTTTATATCTAAGATAGGTTTATTCATTACGATCTCTCCTCTGCATTTTATTAAAAAACCCTCTTTGCAGGAGTGCAAAGAGGGTGCAAGAGCACAGCAAAAGACAGACCGATTCTGCTGTGTTCCCCTTTGCCAGCCTCTCTGGACTGCATTTAAAAGGGCTATTTAATTTTCAAATATACTTACCTGGTCGTTTTCATCCACTTCCTTCAGCTCGACCACAATTTTTTCCGAACTGGATGTTGGAATGTTTTTTCCTACATAATCAGCTCTGATCGGAAGCTCCCTATGGCCGCGGTCCACAAGGACTGCAAGCTGAATCTGAGATGGCCTCCCTATATCGATCAGCGCATCAAGGGCAGCTCTAACTGTTCTTCCTGTATAAAGAACATCATCGATCAGGATCACCTTCTGATCGTTAATATCTTTTGGAACATCCGAGCCTTTGACAAGCGGCTCCTGATTTTCAGTCTTTTTCGTAAGATCATCTCTATAGAGAGTGATATCAAGTTCGCCTACATCAATTTTGGCTCCCTCGATTTGTTCAATTCTTTCCGCCAGGCGGTTCGCCAGGTAAATCCCCCTGGTCCGGATGCCAATCAGAATACAATTTTCTATTCCTTTATTTTTCTCTATGATTTCATGAGCAATCCTGGTCAGCGCTCTCCTGATTGCCTGGTCATCCAAAACAATTGCTTTTTGCTGCGGCATCATGATCACCCCTATTATCAGATTTTATATGCAAAAAACCTCTCACCGATCAGGTGAGAGGGTAAACGACTTCTTTCTGCAGAATAAGGACACAATTCTCCTTATTCAATCCGTTTCCTTCCCAGCCTCACGGGACTGTTTTAAAGGACTTATTCAACTATAGTCATCATATAGCACAATTGGACAATTGTCAACGGTTATTTGCCAGGCTCTCTACCAGTTCCTTAAAATAAGCAGGTGCAGGTGCTTCAAATTCAAGGTACTCGCCAGAACGTGGATGTTCAAAGCCAAGAACGCCTGCATGAAGTGCCTGTCCCCCGATACCAATTGTTTTTCTGGGACCGTATTTAGGATCTCCTGCAAGAGGATAGCCAATGTATTTCATATGAACACGGATTTGATGTGTTCTTCCCGTTTCCAGCTGGCATTCCACCAATGTGAAATCCCTGAATCGCTCAATGACCTGAAAATGCGTAACCGCATGTTTTCCATTGTCCACAACGCTCATACTTTGACGATCTTTGGGATCGCGGGCGATTGGTGCATCAATAGTACCGTAGTCGTGTGGAATAACTCCATGGACAATAGCCCGGTACTTACGTGTAACAGTTTTGTTCATCAGCTGATTCACAAGACTCTCATGTGCCATATCATTCTTTGCAACCATGAGAAGCCCTGACGTATCTTTATCGATTCTATGAACTATTCCGGGCCGCATGACCCCATTAATTCCTGATAAGTCTTTGCAATGAGCCATAAGACCATTTACAAGTGTTCCTGTTCCGTGCCCGGCTGCAGGATGGACAACCATTCCTTTCGGTTTATTTACTACGAGGACATCCAGGTCTTCATAATAAATATCCAAATTCATTTCTTCAGGCACTACATCCAGCTCTTCTGGTTCAGGAATTGATATTTCAATTTTATCGTTTATGGAACATTTGTAATTAGTTTTAGGCTTTTGGCCATTCACTAAAACATTGCCATCCTTGATCCATTGCTGTACCTGAGTTCTTGACCAATCCGCATTCAATGTGGATAACACTTTATCTATTCTTTCTCCTGCCTGTTCATCAGGAATGATGTGTTCCATTTTCTCCATAAGATTTCTCCTTTTTCTTTGCTTCTCTCTCTTCAAGCAGCATCTGAATCATCAATAGTCCTACACCAATGACCAGCGCCGAGTCAGCAATATTGAAAACGGGAAAGTCATAGCCAAAAATATAAGTGTTTACGAAATCCACCACTTCTTTTCGAAATACCCTGTCAATAAAGTTTCCAATTGCTCCGCCCAGCATCAGGCCCAAAGAGACTCCAAGAAGCAATTTGCCTTTGGCTGCTTTTTGAATGTAATAAATGATACCAATTATGACAATAACGGTTATAACGTAGAAAAACCACATTTGCCCCTGCAGGATGCCCCAGGCAGCGCCACGGTTGCGGTGTGATGTAATATAAAGAAAGTCCTCAATAACTTTAACACTTTCCCCTAATTCAAAGTTCTTTACAATCAGCCACTTCGTTAACTGATCAAGTGCAATAACGAACAATGCAATTATGTAATAAAACACAAAGGCAACCCCCATATCTCATATCATTACCTTTGCATTTTAGCACAATCTGAATAAAAAACACAGCACACGCTTAAACTCAGTGGAAAATAGACTTTCTGTAGAAATTCCCCAGTCTGCTGCAATCCTCCATTGTTTTTAAAGTAGGAATCATCTGCAGCAAATCCTCAGGCAGCAGCTCACCCGAAATTTCACACTTTCCGAAATTTCCTGATTCCATTTTGGTAAGTGTTTGTTCAATATCATGCAGCTCTTCCAATAAAATAGGCTTTATCAGCGGGGAACTGTTGCCTTCCATAAGCTTTTCCAATATTTCCTGTCTTGTATTACGGAGTTCTGTATATAGCCCTTCTGCTTTTGCATCCATGCTTTTTCCTCCGTTCTGAGATGTTTACTTTATTATTTTCTCGGAACGGAATTCAGACACGGACAAACTTTTAGCAAACGGCACAACATTTAGTGAAGGTGGAATTATTTATAAAAAAGGATTTGAAGAAGGTAATTAAAAACAGTCCCCCAAATTTGAGGGACTGCCGGTATTTAAGCCAAGTGGCTATAATTATTTTTTACAACATCAGCACAGCGGGGGCAAAGCGTGTCATATCCTTCTGTCTTGCCAACTTCTGGAGTGACTGTCCAGCAGCGGTCGCATGTTTCGCCTTCTGCTTTGGAAACAATAATAGCAGTGTTTTCAAATTTCACGGCATTTTCAGGAGCATCTGAAAGGCTGCCTGCTACTTCGAATCCAGATACGATAAAGAGCTGCTGAAGATTTTCCTGAATTGAATCCAGAAGGCTCTTGGCTTGATCATTTACATAAAGGGTTACTTTAGCAGTAAGTGATTTGCCGATCACCTTCTCATTACGTGCTTCTTCCAATGCCTTAAGGACATCATTGCGAAGCTTCATGAATGAAGTCCATTTATCTTCCAGCTGTTTAGCGTTCGGAAGCTCTGTATATTCAGGCATATCTGTTAATTGAACACTTTCTTCTTTCACATTCGGTATAAAGTTCCAAACTTCATCAGATGTGTGGGAAAGAATAGGTGCAACAAGCTTCGTAAGAGCAATCAGGCTCTCATAAAGAACCGTTTGGATTGCACGGCGTTCTGCATTATCTTTTGCTTCAATATAAAGGACATCTTTTGCAAAATCAAGGTAAAATGCACTAAGGTCCAATGTGCAGAAATTGTTAACAGCGTGGTAGATGCTGGCAAATTCATAGCGATCATAGGACTCGCGAACACTCTTGATCAGCTTGTTCAGCTTCACTAGCATAAACTGATCCACTTCACGCAGGTTCTCAAAGGATACCAAGTCTGCTTCAGGATTAAAATCATCCAGATTTCCAAGCAAGAAACGGAAAGTATTGCGAATCTTTCTATACACTTCTGCAACCTGCTTCAGAATAGCATCAGATACCCGGACATCAGCCTGATAATCAACTGAAGCCACCCATAAACGCAAAATGTCAGCACCAAGCTGGTTCATAACTTTTGCCGGAACAACTACATTTCCGATGGATTTACTCATTTTCCTTCCTTCACCATCAAGGGTGAAACCGTGGCTCAGTACTCCTTTGTAAGGCGCTTTCCCTGTCACTGCTACCGCAGTTGAAAGCGAAGAGTTAAACCAGCCTCTGTATTGGTCAGAACCTTCTAGGTATAGATCTGCTGGACGCTGTAAATCGTCGCGCTCTAAAAGAACTGCCTGGTGGGAAGAACCGGAATCAAACCAAACATCCATGATATCCGTTTCTTTTGAAAACTGGCCATTCGGGCTTCCTGGATGTGTAAAACCTTCAGGCAGCAACTCTTTCGCTTCTTTCTCGAACCAGATGTTTGAACCTTGTTCACGGAAAAGATTTGATACATGTTCAATCGTCTCATCTGTGATAATTTCTTCGCCATTTTCCGCATAAAAGACCGGAATAGGCACTCCCCATACACGCTGGCGGGAGATGCACCAATCTCCGCGATCCCGGACCATATTAAATAGTCTGGTCTCACCCCATGCAGGATACCAATTTGTTTCTTTAACAGCTTCCAAAAGCTCATTGCGGAAATCCTTAATGGATGCAAACCATTGGGCAGTAGCACGGAAAATAACAGGCTTTTTCGTTCTCCAGTCATGCGGATATGAGTGAGTAATAAAAGTCAGTTTTAATAATGCTCCTGCTTCCTCAAGTTTCTCAGTTATCGGCTTATTGGCTGCATCATAGAATAACCCTTCAAAGCCGGGAGCTTCATTTGTCATGTTTCCTTTATCATCTACCGGGCATAATACGTCAAGCCCGTACTTCATGCCGACTTGGAAATCATCTTCCCCATGTCCGGGAGCAGTATGAACACATCCTGTACCGGCATCAGTTGTAACATGATCACCAAGCATTACAAGGGAATCACGGCCATAAAGCGGATGTTCAGCAATTACATTCTCAAGGTCAGTCCCCTTAACTGTCTGGACAACTTGATAACCTTCCCATTCGAACTCTTTAGCCACAGCTGCCAATAAGTCTTCTGCAACCATAAACTTTTTGCCGTTTGCCTCCACTACAGTATAAGAAAGGTCCGGATGAACTGAAATTCCAAGGTTTGCTGGAATGGTCCATGGAGTTGTAGTCCAAATGACGATATGAGTATCTTGATCCAATACTTCTTTGCCATCTTTTACTTTAAATGCAACATAAATGGATGGCGAACGTTTGTCTTTATATTCAATTTCCGCTTCTGCCAAAGCAGATTCAGATGATGGAGACCAATAAACAGGCTTTTTGCCTTTATAGATATAGCCTTTTTTCGCCATTTCCCCGAAGACCTTAATTTGCTGAGCTTCATACTCCGGCTTAAGTGTGATGTATGGGTTCTCCCAATCACCGCGGACACCTAAGCGCTTAAATTGTCCGCGCTGGCTGTCGATCTGCTCATATGCATATTCTTCACAAAGCTCGCGGAACTCAGCAACACTCATTTCTTTACGCTTTACGCCTTTGTTTGTCAGCGCCTGCTCAATTGGCAGACCATGAGTATCCCAGCCAGGAACATAAGGAGCATTATAGCCAGTCATCGACTTAGAGCGTACGATGAAATCCTTTAAGATCTTATTTAGCGCATGGCCGATGTGGATGTCGCCATTTGCATATGGAGGGCCATCATGCAGCACAAACATCGGACGCCCTTTTGTCCGTTCCTGGACCTTTTCATAAATGTTCATTTCTTCCCATTTCGCCTGGATTTCAGGTTCTCGCTTTGGAAGATTGCCGCGCATTGGGAATTCAGTTTTTGGCATTAATAAACTATCTTTGTAATCCATTCCTTTTCCTCCTGTTTGTAACTCATTAAATACCATGATAGCCAATGAGAGCTTAGAAAAACCTCGGGAAAATACAAAAAACCCTCTCATCCCAAAAAGGGACGAGAAGGTTTTATTCTCCCGCGGTACCACCCTTGTAGATGAAATATAATGAAATTTCATCCGCTCAAAGCATTCTTAACGTGAATGATCCGCCTTGGTCTACTGATTTTTGTACGTTCGGCAAGGAACTAAAGGGTGATTTTCCAGCTTTTGCTTATACCCGGGCTTCCACCATCCCCGGCTCGCTTTCAGAGTGAGTATGCGCCTCTGATCATAAGCTTTTTGAAAAGACTGTACTGTCCCTCTCATTGTTGATAAACATTGTATTTACTTTGTTTTAAAATTATATGCGATATTTCCGGCTTTCGTCAAGCCAGTGATTCTTCTTCTTCTCTTAATGATTTCAGCTCAGTGGAATCCAGCTTATATTCCATTAAATGATCCCAATCATCGTTATTCAGCATATCAAGCTGTGCTTCAACAAGCATTTTAAAGCGTGTCCGGAATACTTTGGACTGTTTCTTTAAATCTTCAATATCCAGTGCGATTTTTCTTGCTTTGGATAGGGATTCATTCACAATCCTGTCAGCATTTTTTTCAGCTTCTTTGATGATAAGCTTTGCTTCTTTGTGGGCATTGCGTTTTAATTCTTCTGCAGCTTCCTGTGCAACCACAATAGATTTATTAAGTGTTTCTTCAATTGTGGTAAAGTGGCCAATGCGGTCATTCGTTTCGTTGAGCTTTTCTTCCAGCTCTTTTTTTTCCCTGATCAGGATTTCATAGTCCTTTATGATTTGGTCGAGGAATTCGTTCACTTCATCTTCGTCATAACCGCGGAATCCTTTGCTGAATTCCTTGTTATGAATATCTAACGGTGTTAATGGCATGAGTGCCACCTCCCAGGTCTGTTGATCTTATGTAAATTGGTTTGAGCCTGCTGGTTCTATTTAATTATAGCAGACTCCGTTGTCTTTTGATTATTTATTCGACAGGTTGTTTCAAAATCCTTCAAATTTAAATTATTTCTTTTAACTGTCTTTTAATTGTTTTTGGCTTTTAAATGTAGCCCGTTGATTTCCGCTGCGGACACTTGCTTTCCGCGGGGCGGGCGGTGAGCCTCCTCGGTGCTTTGCACCTGTGGGGTCTCACCTGTCCCGCTGCTCCCGCCGGAGTCAAGTGCCCTACGCTCCAATCAACTCAGCAGATGAACAATATGTTGCATTTTGAACGACAAACTTAAAAAACAGCCTCAAAATAGGTTTGTTAAAACCCTCTCCTACTTTACTATCTCTGTCTCCCGGCAATAATTCTCCATTTGTCCTTTTTTGTTTTCCCATCTATTTCTATGATTTTGGATCGGCCTTGTCCCCTGACTGAGATGATGTCGCTTTGCTGGCATTCAAATGAGGGGTTTTCTATTTGCGTCCAATTGACTTTAACGTGTCCCTGTTGGATATAGAGCTGGGATTTCTGTCTTGAGATATTGTAGATGGATGAGATGACTGTGTCCAACCTCAGGGATGAAGAGGTGATGGAGCTTTCTTTCCACACTTCTGGTGATTGAATCGCCTTTGAAAAAGGCTGTATTTTCAACGATACGGAAGCTCTGCCAATTGACTGAAGCTGCAGGCTGATGTACTCTTCAATTTCTTGAGCAGCAAAAAACTGGATTCTGTCCTCTTCAAACAGGATGTCACCAAATTTCCCTCTTTTTAGTCCCAGTGACATCAGGCTGCCGAGGACTTGCGGGTGTTCAATGGTAACAAACTTCTTTGGATATTCCAATTCAAACAGCCGAATTTTAAAATCTTCTTCATCGCTTTCATAATAATCCGGAAATAACAGTGCTCTCTTTCTCTCAGACCCTGTTGTTCCGCCAAATAAAGCAAATAAGATTCCCGAATCCTGTCCTATGATGCTTTTTAGGATATGCTGCTCCCTTGGATCAAGAAAATCAGTAAGCTTTGGTGCATATGTATTTTCCACAAGATTTTTCCAGTTAAGGACCTGGTCAATAAATTCTCTTTCTTCCGGCCGGAAGTGCTGATAAATAGACAAATTTTTGCGGGCCTCCTTTTACACAAATAAAAAAGGGCCATTATGATAGCCCAGTTTTGTCAGTCTTATGAAATCCAATAAAAAAGCTGCTGCAAGCCTCCCGTGGCAAATCGCAAAACTAAGATAGCCACAATCGGAGAAATATCAATCATTCCAAGCGGTGGAATGATTTTGCGGAAAGGCTCAAGGTATGGTTCACAAATCCTTGCCAGAAACTGGCCAAAAGCCGATTCCTTTGCATTAGGGAACCAGGACAGCAGAATATAAATAATCAGTGCCCATGAGTAATAATAAATTGCAGATGACAATATTCCAAATACTAATTCCATTAAGTGCTACCACCTCGTATTTTCTAATTCTTGTTCTTTCATCAGCTGAGAGATGTTCCCTGATACTTCAACATTGTCAGGTGTACATAAGAAAATATCAGTACCAATCTTCTGAATGTCTCCACCGATGGCATAAACGGTCCCGCTAAGGAAGTCAACAATGCGCTTTGCCTGATCTTTTTCTATTCTCTGCAGATTGACTACAACAGCTCTTCTGTTCTTCAGCTGATCCGCAATATCCTGCGCTTCTGCATATACCCGCGGTTCAACAAGAACTACTTTAGAAGACTTCTGCACACTTTGAAGGCTGACAATATTCTGTTTTTGAACTGGCTGCTGCTGTTTCTGCACCTGCTTCACCGGCTCTCTTTCTTCTTCGATGATTTCCTCTTCCTTATAGTCATATTCATCATCCAGGAAGAAAAATGTTTTAAATTTTGATTTTATACTCATTTTATTTAACCTCCTGACCCTCTTGGCCTACTAAAGCTGTCCCAATCCTAACCATTGTGGCACCTTCTTCAATTGCCAGAGAAAAATCATTGGACATACCCATTGAAAGCTCAGTGCAGGGAGCAAAATCAAATCCCAGATCTTTAACCTGTTTTTGAAGGTCCTTGAGCTTCCGGAAACAGGCACGCAGCAGATCTTTGTCTGATGTATGCGGCGCCATTGTCATCAGGCCAATGATATTGATATTTTTATATTCAGCCAGGCTTGAAATAAAGTCAGCTGTCTCTTCAGGGTTTATTCCCTGTTTCGACTCTTCGCCTGAGACATTGACCTGTACAAAGCAATTTATCTTTCGGTCTGCCCGCTTGTCGATTTCCTTTGCAAGGGATAGCCTGTCCAGTGAATGAATATAGTCAACTTTATCAATAATATTCTTTACTTTGCGCGTTTGCAGTGTTCCGATAAAATGCCAGGTTGGAATGCCCTTTAAAACTTCCCATTTAGCAAGAAGTCCTTCATCCCTGTTTTCACCTAAATGATGAATACCTGCTTCTAAGGCTTCTTGTGCCCTTTCCGCTGAAACGTACTTAGTAACAGCAATTACGGTAATTTCTTCCGGCTCGCGGTTCGCCTTTATGCACGCTTCGTGGATGGCTGTCTTTATGTGCTTTAAATTATCCTCTACTCTCATTTAGTTCCCTGCTTCCTCCTTCCAGCCAATAAAACTCATCATCCTGCCGGTATTCCCCTTATTTCTTCGGTGGGAGAAAAAATAGTCTGCATGACAGCTTGTGCAAAAATCAGTCATCATGATATTTTCAAAAGGTATCCCCGCATTTGCAAGGATTTTTTTATTTAGTTCTTTTAGGTCAAGCTGGAATTGATTGTCACTAATTTGATTATATGGCTTTATATCGACATCTTCTAGTATTTTTTGCACTTTTGAAATAACACGATCATCAACAATATAACAGTTACCGCAAATGGAAGGGCCAATCACGGCTTGGACCTCTCTTAAGTTTATGCCTTCACCTGCAAACAGTTCAGCCATATTCCTGCCGATCCCGCCAACAGTGCCTTTCCAGCCGGCATGGGCAATGCCTATGGCTCCTGTCTTCTCATGCAGGAAATAAAGGGGCACACAATCGGCATAACACAGGGTCATCAGGACACCTTTAGAATATGTGAAAAAACCGTCGGTACCTGAAAAGGAATCCTCGTAAACTAGAGCTCCTTTTCCTTTATCATTTTCAGTAACTTTTTTTATATTTACCTCATGTGTTTGTTCAGCACCGACCCAATTTTCGATAGAAAAGCCAAGCAAGTCAGCCACATGCTGCCGATTTTGGCTGACTGCTTCATAGCTGTCATTCACATGTAATCCTACATTTAGAGTTTCATATTGATTGCGGCTGAAGCCGCCATTTTTTGTTGTAAAACCAGCCAACATATTAGGAAAACGATCCGCCCAATCTTTTATGACAAAATACTCTTCCTTTTTTAAAGAAAATGGTTCCATACGATTAACCCCATTTTATTTTTCTATAGTTTACCACAAGGAAGGCAGTGATGACACCATTAACAACTCTTATGCTTCATCCTCTATATATTTAGGCTCAATCGCATCCTGATAGCGGACAAGTATGACATCTTCACCGATTTTTATAATATTTTTCCAGGGAATGACAATATCTGCGTCCCTGCCAAAGAAGCCTAATACTTTCCCCGCTCCTCCGATAATGACCGCTTCAATTTTTCCTGTATTAATATTAATATCTATATCCCCAATATTTCCAAGTTTTTTGCCGTCAGCTACATTTACAACATCCTTCATTTGAAATTCAGATATTTTCACCATCGACACTTCACTCCCAATTTATGTTCTAATTCAATATATGTTTGCTTCTATGAGAAAAATGTTTAGTAAATATAAAAAGCAGCCAATTTGGCTGCTAGCTTTGAATATTCTTATTCATTTGTTTGATGGCCGCTTTTTCAAGCCTTGAAACTTGTGCCTGGGAAATGCCGATTTCCTCCGCCACTTCCATTTGAGTTTTGCCCTGGAAGAAGCGTTTTCTGAGAATCAGTTTTTCCCGTTCATTCAGTCTCCTCATTCCTTCTTTGAGCGCTATTTCCTCAATCCATTGAATATCTTTGTTTCGTTCATCGCTAAGCTGATCCATCACATAAATTGGATCCCCGCCATCATTATAAATCGGCTCAAATAAGGAAACAGGATCCTGGATGGCATCCAATGCAAAAACGATTTCTTCATGAGGCACATCCAGCTCTTTAGCTATTTCTTCAGCTGTAGGCTCTCTGGACGTTTTACTCATGAGACGTTCCCTTACTTGCAGAGCTTTATAAGCAATGTCCCTTAAAGAACGAGAAACACGGATCGGATTATTATCACGCAGATACCTGCGTATTTCCCCAATAATCATCGGAACGGCATAGGTGGAAAACTTAACGTTTTGACTTAAATCAAAATTATCAATAGATTTCATCAGACCGATACAGCCGACCTGGAAAAGGTCATCAACAAATTCGCCTCTGTTGTTAAAACGCTGAATCACACTCAATACGAGACGCAAATTGCCGTTGACGAGTTTTTCCCGTGCGGTTATATCCCCCTTATGCATTTGCTTGAAGAGCTCTCTCATTTCTTCGTTTTTTAAAACTGGAAGCTTTGAAGTATCAACACCGCAAATTTCTACTTTATTTCGAGTCAATCCATTTCCCTCCTCACAGGAGCTGCTGTACAAAAAACAGTATCTCCTTGGAAAGGAAAAATATGCACCGGCTAATCCGGATGAAAGATGGGGAAATGGTCAAAGCATTATTAATACTAGGTTTTCACCTTGCAAAATTTTGTAAAAAATATTGCCAGCTTTAATATTCTAAACCATCTTATTAAATTCTTTTTTTAGTCTTTTTATTATTCTTTTTTCCAGGCGTGAAATATAGGATTGGGAAATACCCAGCATATCTGCCACATCCTTTTGAGTTTTTTCTTCGCCTGATCCGAGGCCAAACCTGAGTTCCATGATCTGTTTTTCACGATCTGAAAGCTGATACAATGCCTTTAACAGCAGCTTTTTATCAACATTCGCTTCGAGATCTTTTGTTATGATGTCATCCTCAGTGCCCAGAACATCAGATAGAAGAAGTTCATTGCCATCCCAATCAATATTTAGGGGTTCGTCAAAGGAAACTTCAGAACGAATTTTATTGTTCCTTCTTAAATACATGAGAATTTCATTCTCAATACAGCGGGATGCATATGTAGCCAGTTTGATTTTCTTCTCCGGGTTAAAAGTATTTACTGCTTTAATAAGCCCAATCGTTCCAATACTGATTAAGTCCTCTATATTAATGCCTGTATTTTCAAACTTTCTGGCAATATACACAACAAGTCGAAGATTTCTTTCAATTAAAATGGACCTTGCCGCTTTATCACCTTTTGGAAGCTTAATCAGGAGCATTTCTTCTTCTTCCTTACTGAGTGGAGGAGGTAATGCTTCGCTGCCGCCTATATAATATACTTCATCTGTTTTGATCCCCAGCTTAATCAACAATTTATACCAATAGTAGGATAAGCGAAGTTTTAACTTTTTCATGAATTGTCCTCCTTCTAAATTAAGTTCGTGCAGAGTATAGTATATTAACTTACTTTTGTATCGGGCTTTATTGTACTTCTGCCTGTAAGCATCTTGGGGTGCACGATGCACTGAAACGAATCGTCTGATGAAAGCTGCTGCATGGAAAATGATATTAACCCGCGTTCTGCTTCGATTATTTCATTCTCTTTTTCAAAGAGAATCCGGTCAGGCTTGAACCCTATGATTAATTGGTGTTCTTGTCCAACAACCTTACATGGAATGACCCTCATTTTATGCTCCCAATCCGCTCCAATTGACTCGCTGCCCACAATGATATCCTCCGGGTTTCCTGCCATTTTACTGATTTCAGGCGGAAACTCATCCAGCCTGTCTTTTATGGATATGAACATAACAGGCATTTTCGAAATAGGATCGTATAACTGGTTGCCGCTGTCAATCAGGCCCTTGAAGCAATATTCTGTTTCATTGATCACAACACGCACCAGGATTAAAGAGTCATACTGAATTTTTGTCATCTCAATTCCCTCAACATTTCTCTTTGAAAAATGCCAGGCAAGGGGAAACCCAATAACCACGAACAGCCAGCTGATTGGATCACCAAAGCCTTTTATGCTTGCCATCATGACAGATGAAGAAAGCTTAAAATCAAAATTGATAAAATAATGAATGCCTATTAAGGAGCCTCCAACTAAAAAAGTAGCAAAATAAAAAGTCATGAGAGCTTTTACAAAATAACGTAAACGCTTAAAGCCGAAAACAACCAATACCATTACAATCGAGAAGAGCAGCTTAGTGAACGGATGACCTGAATATTCTTGAAAAGGTGTAAATGCTAATAAAATAATGATGGAACCTATGAAGCCGCCCGCAAAAATTTTCCATAGTCCGGTTTCTCTTTTTAGAATTATGGCTGTTAAATAAAGGAGCAGGCTGTCAAACATAAAATTCAATGCCCAGATAACATCCAAATAGACCGTCAATTATCTTCCTCCTTTAAAAAAATCAGAATCTGATAGATTGACGTGAGGTTCCAATTCTCTCATATAGTTAAAGTGCTATGATTCTGTTAGAAAATAGTATAGCGCATTTCAGTAATGAAAGTGTGTCGCTTTCTGTATGCAAAAAGATAGAAATTTTCCCTATTCCCAACGGATTTTGTCATTATTTTTCTTTTCATTGCCTCTCCTATTTTCACTGGGTGTGATTTATATCACATTTTTTGTTTTCATTATGAACTATAATGACAGTGAAAATATTAAAAAGGAGTTTTGCTGATATGTTAGACACAAAAACAATTGAAATTATTAAAAGCACCGTACCTGTACTTGAAAAACACGGTGAAGATATTACGAAAACCTTCTATAAACTATTGTTTACAAATCACCCTGAACTGCTGAACATTTTCAATCACGCAAATCAAAAACAGGGCCGTCAGCAAAGAGCACTTGCCAACTCAGTATATGCGGCTGCAAAATATATCGATAATCTCGAGGCTATTATTCCGGTTGTCACACAAATCGCACATAAACACAGATCATTGGGGATTAAACCTGAACATTATCCAATTGTGGGAGAGCACTTAATTCTTGCAATTAAGGAAGTACTGCAAGAGGCTGCAACTGAAGAAATTATTGAGGCGTGGGTTAAAGCATATGGTGTGATATCTGATGCATTCATCGGATTGGAAAAAAATCTTTATGAGGATACATCAAATAAGCCAGGAGGCTGGGATGACTTCAGAACTTTCACTGTGGCCAAAAAGGTGAAAGAAAGTGATGTGGTTACATCCTTCTACTTTACACCGGCTGATGGAGGAAATATTTCCACTTACCTTCCTGGTCAATATATTAGTGTAAAATTAACGATTCCTGGCGAAGAATACACACAAATCCGCCAATACAGCCTGTCTGATTCCCCGGAAAAGACTTATTACCGGATTTCTGTAAAGAAAGAAGAAGGCTTCTCGGAAAAGCCGGACGGAAAGGTTTCCAACTATCTTCATAATGATCTTAACGAAGGCGATCAAATAGATATTAGTGCTCCTGCTGGAGAATTTGTTCTGGAGAATGTGGATAAGCCTGTGGTTCTGCTTAGCGGCGGGGTAGGCATTACACCAATGCACAGCATGTTGCGTCATCTTGATGCAACAGGAGTAAATCATGAAACTATTTTTGTACATGCTGCACTTAATGGAAATGTACATGCCTTTACCGGCGAAGTTCAGGAGATTGAAAAGAATAATCCATTAGTTAAAACATATTTCTGCTATGAAAAGCCAACAGAAAAAGATAAAACCGAAAAAGTCTACAGCAAAGAAGGCTATATTACTTCTGAGTGGTTAAAAACAATCGTGCCAAATAAAGAAAGTATGGTTTATATGTGCGGTCCAGTTCCTTTCATGCAGGCTATGTATGAAGCATTACTTGATGCTGGTTTTAAAAAGGAAAATATCCGCTATGAATTCTTCGGTCCATCAATGCAATTAAAGGAAACTCAATCAGTTTAAAAATGTTATAAGCATGGCTCATTATTTTGAGCCATGCTTTAATGTGAAAAAACATTTATGACAACTGTAAAAAACACCTGGAATCGAGGCTGATTCCAGGTGTTTTTTCATTCATATATTATCTTCTGCGGTTGCGATTACGCAGGAACGTCGGGATATCCAACGTTTCTTCCGGCTGATGAGATTGGCTGCTTCTTACAGTTTCCTGTTGAGCTTCCTCTCTCTTTGGCTCACGCTTCATACTACTTCCCATATTTGGAGCAGATTTAGGCTGGCCGAATGATGGCCTCGTGGGCTTAGGCTGGATCACTTCTTCATTAAATCCCGTTGCAATGACCGTCACGACGATCTCATCTTTTAGATTTTCATTTATAACGGAACCGAAGATCATATTTACGTCCTGATCTGATGCCGAAGCAACAATGTCAGCAGCCTCCTGTACTTCATAAAGGCTTAGATTCGACCCGCCGGTAATATTCATTAAGACGCCTTGTGCTCCATCAATGGATGTCTCAAGTAAAGGAGATGAAATCGCTTTTTTCGCGGCTTCTGCTGCACGGTTTTCTCCTGCAGCAACACCAATTCCCATTAAGGCTGAACCTTTATTTGACATGATTGTTTTCACATCTGCAAAGTCAAGGTTAATTAATCCCGGGACAGCGATTAAATCGGAAATACCCTGAACACCCTGGCGAAGAACATTATCCGCTTCGCGGAATGCTTCAAGCATTGGAGTGCTTTTATCAACGATTTCTAATAGCCTGTCATTTGGAATGACGATCAGCGTATCAACCGCTTCCTTCATAGCAGCAATTCCGCCGGCTGCCTGAGTGGAACGCTTGCGGCCTTCAAAGGTGAATGGACGTGTAACGACACCAACAGTAAGAGCTCCTAAATCGCGTGCGATCTGGGCAATGACTGGCGCCGCTCCTGTTCCAGTTCCTCCTCCCATACCAGCAGTAACGAATACCATATCCGCACCTTTAAGAGCTTCTTCTACCTGCTCTTTACTTTCTTCTGCTGCTTTTTTGCCTACCTCAGGGTTGGCACCAGCCCCAAGTCCCCTTGTAAGCTTGCCTCCGATTTGCATTTTCACTTCTGCTTTTGATAAATTCAGCGCCTGTGCATCCGTGTTAACTGCAATAAACTCGACCCCTTGAACACCATGCTCAATCATTCTGTTTACTGCATTGTTACCGCCGCCTCCAACGCCGATGACTTTTATAGTTGCTAATGAATCCAAATTTGTATCAAATTCCAACATGACTTATCCTCCTAATTCGTCGACATTCCTAAGAACACCCTTATTTGATTCGCTTTTTAACGCACTCCCATAATGGGGCTGCAGTGCTTTTTCTATCCGCCGTTTGGCTTTCGATTCCGTTTCCCTAACCCTTGCGAATCAAATCAAGTTATTCGAAAAAGTATCCGAGGAACTTTTTAACTCTTGATGTGATCTTTTCTTCCGGCTGTTTTTCCGGCTTTGTTTTCGGTTGCGGTTGCGGTTTTTGCACTCGGTTATCTTTTGCTTCAGGGACAGTCACTGGCTGCTCCATTTTTCTGCCCTGTATTTTAGCATTCTTATATGCGAACTTAATCAATCCAACAGCAGTTGTGTACTGCGGTTCCCTTACTCCAATATAATCTGGAATGGCAATGCGGACTCTGTTCTGGAAAACATCCTGTGCCAGTTCAAGGATCCCCTGAGTGTTCGCAACCCCCCCAGATAATACATAGCCGCCAGGAAGATCTTTTGCACCCAGACGTTTCACTTCGTGCTGGATAAGATCAAAAATCTCTTCCATTCGCGCTTCAATAATATCTGAAATTTCCAGCTGATTAAATTGCTGATGCTGATCGCTTCCGATGATGGGCACACTGAATACCTCATCTTCAGATGCATGATCATAGAAAGCATAGCCATACTTTGTTTTAATTTTTTCTGCATCTTCTGTAGAAGTACGGAGCCCGATTGATAAGTCTTTTGTAATGTGGTCTCCACCTACAGGAAGGACACTGGTTGCTTTTAAATAACCATTTTCGAATATGGCAATGGTTGTGGAGCCGCCCCCAATATCAACAAGTGCAACTCCAAGATTTTTCTCATCCTTGGATAATGCGAATGCACCTGCCGCCAGTGGCTGAAGTGTAATATCCATGATTTCAAGGCCAGCGCGTTCCACACACCGCAGAGTGTTATGTAAGATCGTTTTTGATCCGGTAATAATGGTGCCTTCCATTTCCAGACGCACACCAATCATTCCTCGGGGATCACTGATCTCGTCCAATCCGTCGACAATAAACTGTTTTGGAATGACATCAATGATATCCCTTTCCGGCGGGATCGATACAACTTGTGCCGCATCTATAACTCTAGCAACATCTTCGTCTGTTATTTCCCTATTTTCACTCGAGACCGCGACAACACCATGGGATGGCTGAAGCATAACATGATTGCCTGTTATTCCCACAATCACATTTTTTATTTCCATACCTATCATTCTCTCAGCCTGTTCGATTGCCTTTTTAATAGAATGAACTGTTTCGTCTATATCAACAATAGAGCCCTTGCGCAGACCCTCTGAATGTACATTGCCAACACCAATAATATTTAAAGTGTCATTGACCATTTCCCCAATGATTACTTTCACACTGGATGTACCGATGTCAAGACTAACATATATTTCATTGCTGTTCATTCTCTGGCACCTCCTTTTTTTTGCTATTCCGAATATTGAACAACAATCATTTTTTGCTGTTATTTGTTTTAATAAGTTAGTTTATCTATAAAATTATTCGTCAAAACTAATATTTTCCCTTTTTTAAATATCATTTTTTTCTGTTTTTTCTCTGTTTTGAGACCATTTTGCAATCAATATTCTTCTGATGACTGCAATATTCTGGAATAGCCTGACCCCAAAAGCAAATACTGCTGCTAAATACAAGTCTACACCAAGATGCACACCCAGAAAAGCTAAACTTGCTGCCAGCAGGATGTTAAAAAAGAAACCGGAAACGAAAACTTTTTCATCATAAATGTTTTGAAGCTGCGCCCGAATGCCGCCAAATAGAGTATCCAATGCAGCAAGAACAGCGATGGACAGATAATTCGAGTATTCATCCGGCACTTTTATATCTGTCATAAGTCCAAGTATCACACCTATGATCAATCCTAAAACGGGAAGCCACATTATGATTTGCCTCCTTCATCAGGTTTCACAGGCTCCATATATCTGATTCTCAATGTCTCATCATATGCAGGAACAGTAATTGGCTCTGCAGACTTTTCCACCTTTACCCGGAGATTGTCAATAAAGAATTCTTCTGCAGATTTCGATACCTGCATGCGGTTAAAGAGCTTCTCTGCAGATTGAAAATTCTCAGTGATTACTTTCACTTCAATAGGCAGGGATTTTAAGGCATATCCGTCTATCATGGTCTCCCTGTTAATGTCCCTTATGACGGTAGTGTTGATGACCCTTCTGCCTCCAATGGATATGTGCATGGCATCATACATGTTTAACTCGTTGACCAGCCGCTTAAGTAAATCAGGGGAAACAGAATCAGCCTGCTTGCCCAGGAGCAGTTCTTCATGTACGGGTTCTATGGTTAAGATTATGCCAGGTCCAGACACTTCACTTAATCCGGCTTCCATTTTTAATTCCTCGAGCGTCTCACGAAGCACTTGTTCTTTGCTTTGCTTGCGCTTTGTTTCATATTGGGCAATTTTTTCTTCGTTTGAACTGATTTCACGCAAAAGTTTTAATTGCAGTTCCTTTTCTTTAAGGATGTCAGCTCTAAGCTCCCAAGTGTCTCTTGTATCCCGGACAGCAGGTTCCTTAACTGTTTGAAACTGTATGGCAATCATAAAGCCAATTACAACTGTTATAAAAGTAAAGCTGAACTTCTTTTTGCTGTCCACTTTAATTCCACCTTGCTTTCCCGAATAAATTATTCTGTGGACAAATTTTATACGAATGCTGGTTTGGCTTTACGAACCCAGTAAAGGTTCAATGATAATTTCGCCCTTTTCCTCTAAAGTGAATTGGATGTTTTCATCTACCAATGTATCTTTCACTCCGCCTGTCAGATTCAGGGCTGAAGAAAGAACTTCGGCATCACCAATAGCAGTAATGACAAAAGGGGCAGGGTGCTGATAGCCGTCTACTTCTATCACAGGCCCATTGCATACAATATATGAACTGTGAGAAAGCCTCTGCCCGTTTATGGCAACTGCGGAGGCACCGGAAATATAGAGCTCATTAATTACTTTAAAGACATGGTGTTCATGTACAATATAATTATTAATGTTATCTTCATCAGGATCATAATCGCCATCTGCAAGAGTAACTTCAACACCCTGGCCCTTTACTTTAACTTTCCCCAGATGCATCCTGTACTTCTCAGCATCCTCGGCTAGATTAAAATAAACCTGCGCTTCCTGTGATAGCTCCTTTTCAATATCAAGAACGTTTTCCTGCTTTTGATGTAATTCTTTTTGAAGAGCTCTGTTTTTTTCCTCCAGCTCAACAAGCTGATTACGGAGCTCCAGGTCTCTTTCCCATTGCTTCCCGCTTAATGCCGGCTTTTCTTCTTCTCCCTGTGTAAGGTGATAGGAAAAAGCCATCATGTAACCCAGCACGAGAAAGACCAGGGAGAATATTACATGATTACCCTTCACCTTCATTTTCTTCTTCAATCTCTTCAGCTCCCTCTTTTTCATAAGCTTTAAAATAAGAGCCTACTTCCAAGTCAATGACTCCCTTTTTTTCGGGATCCAGCTGGCTTATGATAGAAGGGTAGTGTGCCATTTTTTCTGAAAAACTTCTTAGTGTAGCGCTGACTTCAAAACCATCATTCATATACAAAGTAATATGATTAGAATCTGTCTTTTTTGGAGAGTGGTGGACTTCCGAAATTGAATTTAATACCTCTTCGGGCAGTGTTTCCAGTTCTCCGATCATCATATCAAGGATGTCACCCTCAGAAAAGCCATTTAGGATTGGTGCGTTAACAGGGATCTCTGCAGCTTTTTCATCCTTTAATATGCTCCCATTCTCCATAACAGGAAGGTAGTGCTTCTCTTTCGCTATGTAGGCAATGCGCTTTAATTCATCTACCTGTATAATTATTGTGCTAGGCAGCTGAATCTTAACAGTTGAAGATTTTATTTCAGGCAGCTCTTTAAGCTTACCCTCCATACCCTCTTCATCAACCTTCCAAATATTTGTTTTTTCAGTAACACCGCTGATTTGGATAATTTCTTCTTTATCATAAATTGAATTGCCGGATACTTTAATTTGTTTAATATGACTTAAGGGCGATTGAAAGTAGATAACTAAAACAATCAGCGAGAAAAAAAGCAGCAGCAAAAAGATCAGTCTTCTGTTCGCTTTCTTTTTTCTTTGCTGCTTAAGCTTCGGGATTCGATCCTCAAGCGAGACAACCTTACTTTTCTCCACATTTATCACCCCATCAAGAAAAGCGCAAGGACAATAAATTAAATTAATCAAATGGCTTGTCCAGCACAATTTATGCAACCAAAAAATTAGGGAAGAGAACGGCATGTGACACATGCCGTTAACACTGCATACACTGTTATCTAATTAATCATTATATCACAATAAATGGTATCTGTGAGGTATTATTTCCCGTTACTTTCGACCGATTATTTCCACTTCTGTCTCCATTTTTACTCCGTACATATCAAAGATTGTATCCTTAATATGCTGAATAAGCGCCAGGACATCTTCCGCTTTTGCATCTCCCGCATTCACGATGAAATTCCCATGCATATTGGAAATTTGAGCTCCTCCAATGGAGTGGCCTTTCAAGCCGGCTTTCTCAATGAGCTGACCGGCATATTCAGGGAGCGGGTTACGGAAAATACTGCCTGCACAAGGAAAGTTCCACGGCTGTGTTTCCTTCCTGTAATCCTTATTCTTTTGCATTGCGGAGGATATTTTTTCCCGGTCTCCCTCTGTAAGCTGAAAAACGGCCTCAAGAACAATTCCTGGACGCTTCTTTTGAAGAACGGAGGTTCTATAAGAAAATTCCATTTCTTCATTTGTGAGCCAGCCCATCTTCCCATCTTCAAAAAGAACATGTGCCTTTGTCAGAATTTGTGAAATATCTGAGCCGTGAGCACCTGCGTTCATATAAACTGCTCCGCCTACCGACCCGGGAATCCCGCTGGCAAACTCAAGTCCTGACAAGCCTTTTTTGCTGATTATGGTGGATAGAGCTACTAAAGAATAACCGCCGCCAGCTCTCAGCTCCGTTCCCTTAACATCCATGTGGTCCATCCCGCGGCCTAATTTAATGACCACGCCTTCTATGCCGCCATCAGATACGAGCAGATTCGATCCTCTTCCAATCGCTCTCCAGTTCAATTCAAATTGACGGATCAATTCCATCGCTTTTGCCAGGTTTTCTATGGAAGAAGGCTCAATAAACACATCGGCGGGACCGCCAATCTTCATTGTTGTATGATTAGCCATTGGTTCATTTTCTTTGATTGTTCCAATGTTTAATTCTTTAAGTTTGCTGATAAATTCGTCCATATTTACCTCCCTTTCTATTGATTCCAACCTAAATTTATTTATTCTATGCAAATTTACGATACAGGGCTACTTCCCGCTGCCTGAAACCAATTCTGCCATTAATTTGTAAAGTCTATTTGATGCATCGCGGATTCCCAGCTTTCTTGAAGCTTCCTTCATGCTATCCATTTTATCTTTATTGAGTATAATTCGGTCAATGCTATCAATAAGCTTTTTGCCTGTTAACTCTTTTTCAAGCAACAGCTCTGCAGCACCATGGTCACTAAGCGCCCTTGCATTTTTCTCCTGGTGGTTATTTGTAACATATGGGCTTGGGATTAATATGCTTGGTATGCCTAAAGAAGTTATTTCTGCCAATGTAGTGGCTCCTGCACGTGATACGACAAGGCTGGCTCCTGCCAGCACTTCTGGCATATTGTGAATAAATGGTTTGATTATCACGTTTTCAGGATTCCCCACGAGTTCTACTTCTTTTTGTACATCATCATAATGCACATCACCTGTTATATAAAGAACCTGATATGGCTTTTCACCAAGCTCAGCCAGTGTTTTTAATACTGCATCATTTATTGGTCTTGCTCCTCTGCTGCCGCCAAAAATTAACACAGCAGGAACACCTGTCTTTAATCCTGCAGACAGCCTTCCCCTGATTCCATCCTGTCCCAAAACCTCTGATGCACGCGGGTTCCCTGTCATGACGGTTTTAGTTTCCGGAAAAAAGGCCTTTGCTTCTTCAAAACAAACTGCAATTTTATCTACATACCTGCTTAAGAATTTATTGGTTAATCCAGGGACGCTGTTTTGCTCATGAATAATGGTTGGGACCCCAAGCTTGGAAGCAGCATATACCACAGGTCCGCATACATATCCGCCTGTTCCGATAACAACATCCGCCTTAAATTCCTTAAGCATCTTTTTGCTGTCACGAACGCCTTTCAGGAACCTTAAAACAGTTTTCACATTATCCAGAGAGATTTTTCTTTTAAAACCGGTTATATGTATTGATTTAAAAGGGATATTTTCACGATTCACAATCGTGTTTTCAAGCCCTTTTTCAGTTCCAATATATAAAAATTCAGCATCCTTATGTTCTTTCTGAATTTGTCTTATAAGCGCAAGTGCCGGATATATATGACCGCCAGTTCCTCCGCCGCTAACAGCAATTTTCATTCTTTCACCTCATAAAAGAGTAATAATCTATAGTATTCCTTTGTAAGCCCTCGGTAAATAATTATGAAGGCCAACAGCGCGTTGGAGTTCAAACACTCCCCCTCAATTCCCTATTCTACTATATTCAAAACAAATAGATAGGAACGAACATCATAATGTTAAAGAAATGTAATAAAGTGCAAAATTGCAAAGAAGTTTGATAATTCCACGTGCCGGATTTGTTGTTGCTTCCAAAAAAGAAACCCTGCTTCACAGGGTTTCCTAAAATGCATGTTATTAATGCGCTAGTACCTTGCATATCTGCTAATATTAAGCAGAACCCCTATAGCCATTAGCATCAGTGTCAGGGAAGACCCCCCGTAGCTCAGAAATGGAAGCGTGATTCCCGTAACAGGCATCAGACCTGTTACAACCCCTATGTTGATCATTACCTGTATAGCGACCATGGCTATAATCCCAACAGCCAAAAAACTCCCATATAAATCAGGGGCACCAAGAGCAATGCGGATGCCTCGCCATAAAAGAAGGGCAAATAACAATATGACAAAAGATCCGCCAATAAACCCAAGCTCCTCAGCTAAAATGGCAAAAATAAAATCTGTCTGCGGTTCAGGAAGATAGAAAAACTTTTGTCTGCTCTGTCCCAGACCAAGGCCAAACAGCCCTCCAGGCCCAATTGCATATAAGGATTGGATAATCTGGAAACCGCTGCCCAGCGGATCCTCCCATGGGTCAAGAAAGGATGTTATCCTCTTTATTCTGTAAGGGGCTGACAGAACCAGTGCCACAAATCCGGCCAGACCCGCAGCGGCAAACCAGACAAAGTGGCTGATTCTGGCCCCTGCAATGAAAATCATGACAACACAGGTCCCCACCATTACAGTTCCTGTCCCTAAATCAGGCTGCAGCATAATTAATCCAAATGCTAAAAACACCAGCCCTAAAGATGGTACAAGGCCTTTTCGGAAAGAAGTGATCAGCTTTTGTTTTTCGGAGAGGAATTTTGCCATAAACACAATCATGGCAAGCTTCATAAACTCCGAAGGCTGTATGGAAAATGCACCAACGCCAATCCAGCTCCTCGAACCGTTTCTCACGTTTCCTACACCCGGAACCAGCACCAGAAGCAAAAGCACAAAACAGATGATGATTAACACTTTTGCCCAAGTTCTCCAGGTCCAATAATCCACATTCATAATAAAAAACATCGCAATAATTCCAACTCCGGCAAAAAGCATTTGCCTTTTCGCAAAAAAGAAAGAATCGTCAAATTTATAATCCGCCCAAATTGCACTGGCACTGTATACCATAGTCAATCCTACAGCAAGCAGCGTTAAGGTGACGATCATTAATATAAAATCGGGAGTGGTTTTTTTAGCCGGCAACGAAAACACCTCGAATGCAAGTTTTAGGGCTGTCAAAATAGAACAATATGCCCTGCCAAAATAAGCTTATCCGCTTTCCGGCAGTCTTTTGTATCTATTTAAAGCTCTAAATGCCACGCGAGGAAGTTCAATGCCTTTGCTGAAAGTTTCTTAGTCCCGCAGACAAGCCCTTAACTAAGTTTATGCACCGCATCTATAAACATGTCTCCCCGAACCTCAAAAGTTTTATATTGGTCCCAGCTTGCACAGGCAGGAGAAAGAAGAATCACATCTCCCGGCTCCGAAAGCTTGAAGGCTGCAGGTACGGCGTTTTCAACATTATCGACACGCTCAATTGTTTTTATTCCCGCTTCCATTGCTGCTTTTTCAATCTTTTCAGCAGTTTGGCCAAAGGTTACCAGAGCCTTTACCTTTTTAAGAGATGGGATGAGTTCATCAAAGCTATTTCCGCGGTCAAGACCTCCTGCTAGAAGAAGAACAGGCTGATCAAATGCTGCGACCGCATTCTTCGTTGCAAGGATGTTCGTTGCTTTAGAATCATTATAAAATTTCCTGTTTTGATATTCCCCAACATATTGCAGGCGATGCTTTACACCTGTAAACGAACCCAGAACCCGCCTGATGGCTTCATTCCCGACTCCTGTCAGCTTGGCAGCTGCCACTGAGGACAGGATATTCTCTAAGTTGTGCTCCCCTGGCAATGAAACATCTTTTCTTTCGATCACTTGTTCATCATTAAAATAAATCCAGCCATCTTTCACATATGCACCTTCAGACAGCACTTTGGAAGTCGAAAAAGGAATGATCTGAGCCTTTGAGCGGGCAGCCGCTTCCAATACTTTATCCTGGTCGGCATTGACAATGAAATAATCCTGTTCAGTCTGATTCATCGTAATGTTTGCTTTGGCTGCATGGTATTCTTCTCTTGTGCCATGGTAATCCAAATGGGCATCATATAAATTGGTCAAAATGGCAATTCTCGGCCTGAAATCCCGAATGCCCATCAGCTGAAACGATGAAAGCTCAATCACGATATTGTTTTCTTCCGCGGCATCCTGGGCAACTTCGGAAGCTACTGTACCAATGTTTCCAGCGATCAGTGGCATCTTGCTCCCTTCCTGAAGCATTTCAAAAACAAGTGTTGTGGTTGTCGTTTTTCCGTTTGTGCCAGTAATCGCAATAAAAGGAGCTTCAGAAACCTGATAGGCAAGCTCCACTTCTGTAATAACCGGTATGCCCTTTTCAAGGGCTCCTTTTATCATTGGATTATGATATGGTATACCGGGATTTTTTACGATCAGCTCAAACCCCTCTTCAAGGAGTTCAATGGGATGCCCACCGCATATAACCGTAATCCCCTGCTCAAGCAGTCCTTGTGCTTCAGGATTCTCTGCAAGCGGCTTATAATCATTGACAGTCACAAATGCTCCTAGCTTATGTAAAAGGGAAGCTGCACTCACTCCGCTTTTCGCCAGTCCCAATACTAATATTTTCTTATGTCGATAGCGATTGATTTCTTTCACTTACACCCACACCTCAATATAAATTCCTAAGATTGCAAACAATAACCCAACCGTCCAGAACGTAACAACAACCCGCCATTCAGACCAGCCTACCAATTCATAATGATGGTGAAGCGGGCTCATGCGAAAAATCCGTCTGCCGGTGGTTTTAAAAGAGGCAACCTGCAGAATAACAGATAATGTTTCAATAACAAAAACCCCGCCGATAATAATCAGGATGATTTCAAGCTTTGTCAGGATGGCTATGGTCGCAATAGCACCCCCAAGAGCCAGTGAACCTGTGTCTCCCATAAACACTTTTGCAGGATGGGCGTTAAAGACAAGGAAACCCAATACTGCTCCAACTACTGCTACAGAAAAAATGGATACTTCAAATTGGGATTGATTCCAGGCCAGTACTGCAAATGCTCCAAAAGCGATTGCGGCCGTCCCGGAGACAAGTCCATCAAGTCCATCTGTCAGATTGACAGCATTCGAGAATCCGACCAGCCAGAAAATAATAAATAAAACATATCCCCAGCCCAAATCAACCGAAATATCTGTCAGTGGAATATGTACTTCTGTTGATAAGTCATTCTGCTTATAAACAAAATAAAAAATCACGGAAATAATAATCTGGCCCAGAAGCTTCTGTTTTGAAGTCAGGCCTAAATTACGCTTCAATACCACTTTAATAAAATCATCCAGAAAACCGAGGAGTCCAAACCCCAGGGTAACCAGAAGCAGCAAATATGTTTCTACTGCAGGCTGTGAAAATTTACCGGTCATAAATAAAGTGGTCACCGTGACGGATAGAAGAATCATAATTCCGCCCATTGTCGGAGTACCTGTCTTCTTCATATGGGATTTCGGGCCTTCTTCACGGATGCTTTGCCCAAATTTTAACCTTCTCAGGAAGGGAATAAATATGGGAGACAGCAATACCGTAATTAAAAAACCTGCCAATATTGTGAAAAAAATAACTTGCTCCATCATACTTATCCCCTCCTTTCGCGTTTGGCATTACCCGCAGTTTCCGCTAATCTTGCAGCCATTACAGCAATATCATATGTTGTTTCTTTTTCTTTAAGACTTTCTTCATCCGAAATAAGGAAATTAGTTGTGTTCATCTTTTCTTCTGCTTTACTTAATTTATTAATATATAATTCCATGATATCCTTTAAGCCTTTCGTTAAGTCGTTAGTATAAAAAATAGGGAAATGATTCGGGGTGTATGACGGCGTTTCGGCATTCTTATTCCAGATTGCAGCAACAGCCCCTCTTTCAATAGCTTCCTTCAGATTTCCGTCTTCCCCGAAAGGAATATAAATTCCTTTTGGCTGCAGGTCAGAAGAGGACGATGCCACGGTATGAAATTCCAGCTCATGATCCTTTATTCCTTTGACTGCCGGAAACAATTCCGCTAAATCCTGATACGTCAAATACATTTTATCGCTCCTCTATAGCCTCTTTTGCCACCAGACGGTCATCAAAATCAAAAACATGGCTGCCTACAATCTGATAGGTCTCATGACCCTTTCCTGCTATTAAAATAACGTCTCCTGCACTGGCTTTTTTCACCGCATAGTGAATGGCTTCTTTTCGATCGACGATTACTTTATAACTTTCTTCTTTTACTCCCTCTTCCATATCCCTCAGGATTTGGATCGGGTCTTCACTTCTCGGATTGTCTGAAGTAAAGATTGGGTCTGTACTGTACTGGCATGCAATTTCAGCCATAAGCGGACGTTTGGATCTGTCTCTGTCTCCTCCGCAGCCCACGATGGCGAAAATGCGCTTCTGTGCAAATTGCTTTACTGTTTCCAGTGCATTTTTCAGGCTGTCCGGAGTATGTGAATAATCAACGATCACAGAAAAATCCTGGCCTGCATCTACGGTTTCAAATCTGCCGGCTACACCTTTAACTTCTTCTGCAGATTTAATGATTTGAGAGATTGATATCCCTGCAGCGATACCTGCTCCAATACTGGCAAGGACGTTATAGATGCTGAACTTGCCTATCATTTTTAAAGAAACTTTATGCTTTCCGAATGGAGAGATTAAGTCAAATTCCGTACCGGCAGCAGTCATTTGAATATTAACGGCCCGCAGATTAGCTTCCTGATCAATTCCATAGGAAATGACATGAGCAGCCGTCGATTTTTCATATTCTGCAGAAGCAGGGTCATCTGAATTTAAAATGGCATACTTCGGTTCTCCATGATTATAGGAGCTTCCAAGCTGGGCAAACAACAGCCCTTTTGCTCTCCTGTATTCATCCATCGTTTTATGATAATCCAGGTGATCCTGTGTCAGGTTCGTAAATACGGCTATATTAAAATCACAGCCATGAACACGGCCTTCAACAAGTGCATGAGAAGACACTTCCATTACAGCTGAATCCACACCGGCATCTGCCATTTTTCTAAATGTGCTTTGCAGAGTCAGGCTTTCAGGAGTAGTATTTTTCACTTCAAAAGTTTCATCGGCAATCTTCGTATACATCGTGCCAATTAAGCCGGTCTTTCTTCCTGCGTCTGCAAGAATCTTTTCAATTAAATGACTTGTTGTTGTTTTGCCATTAGTCCCTGTTATGCCAATTAAATGAAGCTGCTTGCTCGGCTGTCCATAAAAAGCATCAGCCAGCACGGCCAACGCCCGTTTTGTATTTTTAACTACTATAACCGGGATATCCAAGTCCAGTTCTTTTTGGGCAACAACAGCTGCTGCACCTTTTTCGGCAGCAGAAGCTGCAAAATCATGGCCATCTACCGTATAGCCCTCAATGCAAACAAACAGACTTCCAGGCAGAACTTTCCGGTTATCGTTAACAATCGCTGTGATTTCAGGGTTTTCACCTTTATATGTCATATAAGGCTGTAAAAATCGCAGCAGTCTATGTAATTCCATCTTTACCATTCCTCTCATGTTAAAACAGAGCAAACTATTCCCTTTTTTAATGAAACTGGTCAAAATAAATAAATATAATCAAAACAACATTCTAAATGATGGCGATATATATTGTACAGGATAATTGCTTTTTTAGCTATTTTATATATAGAAGCAGAACCACGAAAGTATGTTACAGTTTCCTTACAAACAAAAAAATTCAGGCGGCGCAGAGGAAGCCGCCCTCATTCCTTATCTTATTTATTATCAAAATACAGGCGGATCGTTGAACCTTCTTTTAACTTAATGCCCGGCTGCGGCGTTTGTTTTACCACCGTATTCCCTGTCCCGCTGGCATCAATTTTCAGGTTAAGATATAGTTCCCCAAGGTCTTTCTTTGTCATACCTACCATATCAGGAACCTCAATCATTGGGGAATCCATCCATGTCAGCTCTTTTTCAATTTGATTTTTGCGGGGCTTTACACCCATCGCACGCAGGCTGTCCCCCATGATTTCCCCTACAATCGGAGCAGCAACAACACCCCCAAATTGAACGGTTCCTTTTGGATTATCCACAGCCACATACACGACGAGCTGAGGATCATCAGCAGGTGCAAACCCTATGAATGATACGATATGGTTATTTTCCAGGTACCGGCCATTTTGCGCTTTTTGTGCAGTCCCCGTTTTCCCCCCAACACGATATCCATCAACGAACGCTTTTTTTCCTGATCCTTTTGCCACAACTGACTCAAGCGCTTTGCGGATTTCATCAGATGTTTCCTTTGAAATTACTTTTCTTTTTGCATCAGGCGATTTTTTCATCAATACTTCACCTGTTGCTGGATTTATAAGCTCTTTTGCTATATAAGGCGTATATAATGTTCCCCCATTAACCGCAGCTGAAATGGCTGCTACCTGCTGAATCGGGGTAACGGAAACCCCCTGACCAAAAGCAGTGGTTGCCTGCTCGACTGGGCCAACCCGATCGAGATTAAACAGGATCCCTTTCCCCTCTCCCTGAAGGTCGATACCGGTCTTTTCGCCGAACCCGAAGTCCCGGATATATTTAAATAGTGACTCTTTGCCTAATCTTTCACCCAGCTCTACAAAGCCGGGATTGCAGGAATTCTGTACTACTTCAAGATAAGTCTGACTGCCATGTCCGCCTTTTTTCCAGCATCTCAGTCTGGCACCGCCAACTTCAACAGATCCCGGGTCGTGGAAATGATCTTTTTCCAAATTTACCTTTCCCTCTTCTAATGCAGCTGCCAGAGTAATGATTTTAAATGTTGAACCTGGCTCGTATGTACTCCATATCGGCAGATTACGGTTGTAGATCTCAGGAGGAACATTTTTAAAATTCGCCGGGTCAAAATCCGGTCTGCTGGACATCGCAAGAACCTCTCCATTATTTGGATTCATGGCAATTGCAATTATTCCATCAGGATTATATTCCGCCTGAGCTATATCAAGCTCCCTTTCTACAATAGTCTGTATCTTTGAATCGATGGTAAGCTTTAAGTCCATTCCATCAACCGGCGGTTTATAGTCATCCGCCATATCGTTCATGCGCTCTCCCTTTGCATTCGCATAAAACTTAACAGAACCCTTTTTCCCTTTTAGCTTTTCATCATAATATAACTCAAGGCCCATAAGACCCTGATTATCAATACCCGCAAACCCCAGAACATGCGATAGGTAATTACCGAAAGGATAATGGCGTTTTGAATCTTCACCAATGTAAATTCCTTCAATACCCAATGCACGGATTTCTTTCGCTTTTTCATGGGAAATCTTTCTGCCTTGAGGAATCTTCACACTTGATGCCTTTTTGGTGATAAGCTCGTAGGCTTTTTCCTTTGACATATTCAGTACTGCAGCCAATTTCTCTGCAGCATCTGCAGGATCTTTGATTTGTCTGGGTACAACATAGACAGTTGGAGCACTGACATTCGTAGCCAGTGGAACACCATTTCGGTCAACGATTTCTCCTCTTTCCGGTTCGAAGGGGATATCTCTGCTCCAGAGCTCCTTTGCGCCATCTGTAAGCATATTCCCCAGAAAAAACTGAACATATCCCAGACGCAAATCAATTATAAAAAAAACGAGAATACCAACAAACAACGCTGCAGTCAGCCGTTTTCGAACGGTTACATTTGAAACACGCATCTACGGACGAACCTCCTTAAATTATGGCTCGTTCCAATATATGCTTGTACCAAAACGAATAGAACGCACTGCCGCACATCCGGCAGTACGTTCCCCAATTAATCAAGCACTGTTTCCTCTTCTTCCTGCTGCTCTTCTGATTTGAGGTTCTCCTCATTATATTTCTCAGCAGGATGCTCTAGTTCGACTATTAAATAGTCACCTTCCCTAAGTACAGAACCGGCTTTTAGATTTTGTTTCACCACATATCCGCTTCCAACAGTATTAAGCTTTAAGTCAGCAAGCTTCGCTACCTTCATGACGTCCCTTAGAGACCATCCAGACATATCAGGCACTGTTAATTCACCATCTGTCTTTAAAATCACTCGTTCGCCTTCAAGCAAATTGTACATATTGCCAGGGACCTGCCTTTGTATCTTGGTGCCCTTTCCCAGCACTATTGCCTCAAATCCGGATTTTTTTAAATGTGCTTTTGCTTCCTCAACTGTTTTTCCTTCAACTTCAGGCGCATGTTCCGAGTTTGCCTTTAGTTCTTTTGCCGGTTCTATATTTAAATATTGCAGACTGCTTTTCATTACCGGTGTAAAAATCTTAGCAACAGGTTCTGCACCATTTGTACTGAGATCAATTTCCGGCTGCTGGACCGCTACATAGATGATCAGTTCAGGATCATCTTTTGGCGCCATTCCTAAAAACGAGAAGATGAAATTCTCATGACCTGTTAAATATCCCCCGCCATTTGGATCGGGGATTTGGGCAGTCCCCGTTTTTCCGGCAACCTCGTAGCCTTCGATATTATACCTTTTATAACCTGTTCCTTTTTCAGAAGACACAACTGTTTCAAGGATATCCCTGGCTTTCTTTGCCGTTTCTGCAGAAATAGGATTTCCCTTCACCTTCGGCTTTGTTTTTTTCACGACTTCCTTTTTATCGCTATCAACAATACTGCTGATTACATGCGGCTGCATCATTTTGCCGTCATTCGCGATGGCAGTGGCTGCCTGTATCTGCTGAATAGGCGTAATGGCCGAACCTTGTCCAAATCCCGTAGTTACCTTATCAAGCGGCCACTCATAAGCGATCTTTCCGCCCGTTTCATTCGGCAGGTCAATTCCCGTCGGACTTTCAAAACCAAACTTTGTTATATATTCCCTGTATTTTTCATACCCAAGTTTTTCTTTCACTATTTTGGCAAAAGCCACATTCGATGAACGCTGAACACCTTCAAGATAAGTAATCGATCCCCAGCCGCGTCCCTGATTATGGTCCCGTATAGCCGGTGAATTTTCGGTCACTTTATAACTTCCTGATTTATACCATTCATTCGGATCAAACTCACCCTCCTCAATGGCAGCAGCCAAAGTAAAAATCTTCATGGTTGATCCGGGTTCAAATGAGTTCTCAATCACTTCATTATGCCAGGTGTCTTCGATGCCTTCCTTTGTTTTAGGATGAAAGGATGGCCTCTGTCCCATAGCCAAAATTTCACCTGTTTTAGCATCAGCGACTACTGCAACCATTTTTTTCGGCTGATATTCCTCGTCTACTTTATTCATAGAATCTTCGAGAAAAGTCTGGATCTTCTTATCGATCGTAAGATACACATCTTTGCCATTTTGAGCAGGCTGGATTTTTTGATCTCCATTAGGAAGCAGATAGCCCCATATATCACTTTCATAGCTGAATTTCCCATCTTTTCCTGTGAGCACCTTATTTAAGCTCTGCTCGAGGCCCAGCATCCCGACTGTATCGGTCTTATTGGTTTTTGATTTTTTCTTTTCAACATACCCGACTAAATGCGAGGCGAAGACCCCATTTGGATAAAACCGCTTGGAATCTGTTATGAATGTAATCCCGGGCAATTTCATATCTTCTATTTCTCTTTTTGTCTTTAACGGAAGATCGCGGCCCTCTTTTCCAAATTCAACCTGGAATGGTTTATCTCCATCTTTTGTTTTCTTTGTTAAAATCCTGTAAATCTCTGACTCTTCCAGGTCAATAACTTTCGAAAGCGCGGCTGCTGTTTTTCCGGGGTCTTTCACATAATCAGGTTTCATGTCTTTGTCCAGGATTGCTACAAGCTTGTAAGAAATCGTATCCTCGGCAATGACCTCTCCATTCCGGTCATAAATGGTGCCCCTTTTGGCCTGAATGGTCTTTTCGCGTTCATATTTCTGCTGGGCTTTAGCCGCAAGTGCGTGGCCTGCTGCCTCACCTGTTGCCTGAATAGAAACAAAGCGAAAAATTAATACAAAAAAGAGCAGGCTGAATATTAAAAATAATATCGCTGCTCCAAAATTGATATTTGGCTGTTTCTTCATTAATCTTCCACGACCTTGACATTATTTCCGCTGAATTTGAGACCCATTGCTTCAGCTTTCGCTTTAATGCGTTCGTATGTACTTAATTCGCTCACTTGCATGCTAAGATCTGTATTCACTTTGGTCTGCGTTTGGATTGCTTCTTCTGTTTGCTGAATTTCTTTGTTTACTTCGTAAATGGCCGCCTGATTTGAAACCATTTGCACTGCACCAAAACAAACAATGCCAGTGAAAGCAAGTCCCAGTATTTTCTCGCCGGGGGAAAGCCAGGACTTTTTTGTTTTTAATTTCTTTGGGGCCTGTACGGGCTGGGTTTGAACATCAAATTGTTTTTCTTCCTGTATTTTTCGGGCTAAATTGCTCATAATTCCCCTCCTGTAATTTTATTCTCTATTCGATTAAAGCTTTTCTGCTATTCTCAGCTTTGCGGACCTTGCTCGATTATTATGTTCCAGCTCTTCCTCTGAAGGCAGAATCGGCTTTCTGTTAATTAACTTTAAGATTGGTTTATATTCATCTGGAATAATCGGCAGGCCAGGAGGCAGATTTGGTGTTTCGCTGGCTTTTTTTAAGGCAGCTTTACAAATTCGGTCCTCCAGTGAGTGAAACGTAATTACGCTGATTCTTCCATTGGGATTTAATATGTCAATAGCCTGGTGCAGAGAATCTTCAAATACACCTAGTTCATCATTAACAGCTATTCTGATTGCCTGAAAAACACGCTTGGCGGGATGTCCGCCTTTTCGCCTGGCAGGTGCAGGAATGGCCTCTTTAATAATTTCTACCAGCTGGCCTGTTGTTTCTATTGGAGAAACTTCCCTTGCCGCTTCAATTTTCCTCGCAATTTGCTTTGAGAATTTCTCTTCTCCATACCTGAAGAAGATTTTCACAAGTTCACCATATTCCCAGCTGTTTACCACATCATAAGCGGAAATATCAGCACCGGTATCCATTCTCATATCAAGCGGGGCATCATTATGATAACTGAATCCTCTTTCAGGTGTATCCAGCTGAGGTGAAGAAACGCCAAGATCATATAAAACACCATCCACTTTAGAAACACCAAGGTTTTCAAGCTCTTCTTGAAGATACTTAAAATTACTTTTGATAATCGTGATTCTGTCACCATATTCAGCCAGTTTTTCTTTCGCGTGTGCAATTGCTGTGTCATCCTGGTCAAATGCGTATAGCTTTCCTTTTTCAGACAGCTGGGAAAGAATTAATTTACTGTGGCCTGCTCCGCCCAGCGTACAATCCACATACACACCATCTGGATGGATGTTTAAGCCTTCTACTGTTTCTTTTAATAGTACTGTTGTATGTTCAAACATTGTTGAATGAATCCACCTTTCCAATCAGAGAAGCACAAGACGCAATGTAAGCATCCGGAGCTAAACAAGTATCTTTGTTTCACGGGAAATTATATTACTAAAACATTCCCATTATATATCAAACCCAATCATATTTTCCGCAATATCAGCAAAAGATTCCTCTGATTCTGCAAAATAATCTTCCCAAAGATTTTTGCTCCATATCTCGATCCGATTGGAAACGCCCAGCACTACACATTCTTTTTCCAATTTTGCATATTGCAGAAGTGGGGAAGCAATATTTATTCTTCCTTGCTTATCTATTTCACATTCAGTGGCACCTGAAAAGAAAAAACGGGTAAAAGCACGGGCATCTTTTTTAGTAAGGGGAAGGCCTTTTAATTTCTCTTCAAGCTGCCTCCACTCATCCATGGGGTAGCCAAACAAACATTGATCAAGCCCGCGTGTCAAAACAAATGTTTCACCCAGGTTATCACGAAACTTGGATGGCACGATGAGACGGCCTTTGTTATCAACGTTGTGATGGAACTCACCCATGAACATACCCACTGCACCCACTTTCTAACTCAAATGTACCACAATCCCCCACTTTCCTCCACATGTTTTTAATTATTCTACCACTACATTTAAAATCCTGCTTCCTATAAGGCATTCACGCATTTTCCGTTCGTCTTTTTATTACATTTTCTTTAAACTCTTTACTGTTTTTTCACAAGGTTTTTCAAGGGGTAAATGCCAGGCGATAAAGAGGTTTCACCTTCTTTTTCATATAGAAAAGGACCTTATCCGAATGGATAAGGTCCTTAGAATAATGGCGAATATTAAATTTTTATGACTTTGTGTGTCCCATCAAAATCAAACGAGAAATGGAGCAATTCTTCAAGAAAATCTGTCCCATATTTATTAAGGTAATACAGAATATTCCACACTCTCTCCTGAGGAATGCCGCCCGGTCTAAGGGAGTTTTCAGCTTTTTCATATTTTTTAATGACCACATCATATTTTTGCTGTATGGATTTCTGTATTTTATTCTCCATGAAATCTATCTGCTTTAATAAAAGCTCTTCATTTTTCTTCAACAGTGGAAGAAGGGCACTAACATCTTTTAATGTAAGCTCTTCAATAAGCTCATAATTTTGTTTTAACTGCTCTTTTGTTTTACGGAACTGGTCTTCTATGCTTTCATTTTTAGTACTCTCTAGATAAACTTCCTTCACTTCTTCTGTTCCTGAAATGAGCACAGACTGTAAATCAAGTCCTAATTCGTCCAAATCACTTTCTACAGACCTTTCTAAAAAAGTTATATTTAAACGTGGCATAATAGGAGGCATTTTCATCCCAAACCATTCAAATGCCATTTTCAGTTCTGCCCAATAAGCAATTTCGCCAGGCCCGGCTATAAAGCCAAGAACCGGAAACAGGCATTCCTGAGTGATCGGTCTTGTCACAACATTATTGCTGAGTCTTTCCGGATGAGTTTCTGCAATCTCCAGAAGCTCATTCATGGTAAATTCATGGAAGCATTCCTTACCTGTAAATACCTTTTTATCCTGATTGAACTCCAGTAGAATCCTTTCCTTATGCTTTTCATCATAATAGAACAGGTTGGCAGCATTATCACTTAAATCAATGGCATTTGGAAATCCCGAATTCTCCAGGTGTTGCTGCTGGCTTTTCACACGGTTTGTGATTTCTTCAAAGCCTTTGATCTGTTTGCCGAAAATACAGCTTTCAAGTTTGCGGAGCCTTTGGTCCCCGGAATCAACCAGAAGAAGCCCTGTTTCTTTAAATAGATGCATGATAATGCCTGCAAAGAAATCCACATACGTATGGGAGTGCATAATTATTTCTTCCAATATCAAAAGGATATTTTTTGTATGTTCGGTCTCTCCAAAAGTTTCAATGATGTCTTCCACCCATGCCCTGCACTTTTCACCGTTCAAAGGGACATTTGATACCATTTTCTTCTCCAGGACTTTTTCAGGATAAGTCATTTTTTCCAATTTATTATTCTTCTCGATGAAAATGTGATTTACTTCCTGATAGTCATGATCCTCGCCTGCAATCCAGAAAACAGGTACAACTGGAATACCCAGCTTACTTTCCTGCTGTTTTGCAAGATGAATGATTGAGATGATTTTATGTATAGTATAAAGAGGTCCCGTCAAAATCCCTGCCTGCTGCCCTCCGATAATCACAGCACTATTTTCTTGCTTAAGCTTATTTAGCGAGTCATGAACTGCCGGGGAAGAAGGAAAACGATCCATAAACTCTCCAATATATTGAGAAAGTTCTTTTCTCATAAACGAACGGCCCTTCAGTTCAGCTAACCTTGCTTTATAATCAGAATCCGAATTATAACGATAGTGGAAAAACTGCATAAGTTCTTCTGTTTGTGCAATATAATCTGTTGCAAACCGGTTTGTTGCCGGTAATGAGAGATTAAGAATCTCCATTAATGAACTTCCTTTCTCATAGCTGATCAATTTTGATTTTCATCTTATGAGTATAGCATTGTCTTAATTGAAAAGAAAAAAACTTTGCTTACCTAAATGCTTCAATTCTAAATGTTAAATCATAATGTTTATAAACCTGTTTATTAAGGTATGAAAACAACGGAAGTTACCCTTTGAACAAGACCGATTAGCATCAAAATGATATAAGCAGTTAAATAGAGCAGGAAATTAAATCTCCAGAATCCTTTAAATAAGATACGCATATTAATTTCATGCTTAATTCTCCAATGAATGATAATAAAAATGACAGCTGTAATGAGCAGGGATAGAATAATCATCCAGAGAAAAGATTTGTCCCAGATAACAATAATTAAATAGTGAACCGACAATATAAATAAAAAAGTGCTTACATCTAAGGCAATATGTACAGATTTTTTATGTTTTTTTGTAATTTGTTTGCTGATTATAAAAACAGCCAGATACCCGAGCAGCGGTATAGTCACCAGTGTTGCAATCAGGCTTGAGAACACAGTGTTCAACTTATTTCCCCCTCTCCCTGCCTTTAATCTGACAATAAAGACTTTCTGTATACGGAGCAGACATCTTCTTCATTTCAGCTTCCTTGAGGATATAGCCTAAAATAGCATCTATCTCAGTTTCCCTGCCTTCTTCAATATCCTTAAGCATCGAGGATCTGTTCATCGCTGTTTCCTCACAGACACTTTTCACGTGGCTTAAAGCAGCTGTCTTATCAGTGATATTTAATATGGCACTTACTTCGTCAAACAACTTTAAAAATAGCTGATAATAATATTTATTCGAAAGCAGTTCACCATTTCTAACACGGAGAACTGCAGTGAGAGGGTTGATCAGACTGTTGACGATTAATTTTTGAATTAGCATTTCCAGATGATCTCCGATGAAAGTAAATGGAAAAAAGCAAGATGCCGAATCGGATATTTTCCTCAAAAAATCCATATCTCCCTTTAATGCTGCCACTTTTGTGACTCCAACCCCCGTATGCAGCACAGTATCAGACTCCGTCTTTAAAGCACCATGCTCAACGCTGCCCACAAAAAGGTTATCAGCTTCCAGCATTTCTGCCCACTTCAAGTGCCCCATCCCATTTTGCAGAAACAAAAATGATCCGGATTTGCAAGCATTCATCTTCAATAAATCTTTTGTCAATTCAGGAATACTGTATTGCTTAACCGCAATGATTGTTAAATCCTCTTCCCCCTTCCACTCACTAAAATGGCACGCCTTAATGCGGGTATTGCTGAGGATTCCATTTCTCTCGATTGTAAGTCCATTTTCGCGAAGCATATTCAGCTGATCGCTGTTTCTAACATAGATAAGCACATCATGATTTTCATTTAAGTAATGGGCAAACAGAAGGCCGACAGCGCCTCCTCCGATAATAGCTATTTTCATAACAGACTCCACCATTTTTACTTTTTAAACATATTTTAACAAAATAAGATAAATTCATGGGTAAAATGGAATATATTTTTAACATGAAATCTAATAGTTATTTCTTAATTCCATTTTCCATCCTTTAAATCCTTTAAAAAAAACCCTTTTTCGAAAATCGAAAAT